>CAYZUV010000065.1:5912-11209 GCA_964481245.1 uncultured Pseudomonadales bacterium | reverse complement strand
AATCATGCAAGCGATCGGGAATGTTCAAGTTTGAGCGAAGCGCAAGAATCCCAGCCTGAAGGTCAGACCACCGATCCCCTAGATCTAAGGCGCTTGCCAATTCGCCCAGACGACCTTCAATCCACTGTGCATTATGTGCCAACACGTAGGGCATCAAGATCGCGTTCAGCAAGCCATGATGAAAGCCATACCGAGCGCCCAGCGGGTGCGCCAACGCGTGCATCGCGCCAAGTCCTTTTTGGAAGGCTGTCGCGCCCATCAGCGACGCCGTCAACATATCCGTTCGTGCACTCAAGTCATCCCCATGACGAAAGCAGGTCTCAAGCGAGCGCTTGATGAGTTTCATCCCACCAAGCGCGATGCCATCGGCCATGGGATGAAAGCCGGGCGCGCACCACGCCTCAAGGCAGTGCGAGAGCGCATCCATCCCGGTCGCTGCCGTTAAGTTGGGCGGAAGCCCCGCGACGCAAATCGGATCGAGAATGACCAAATTCGCGGAGAGATCGGGATGAAAAATGAGGACCTTACGATGCTCATCCGATTTGGTAATTACCGCGACCCGCCCCACTTCAGAGCCAGTCCCTGCGGTTGTTGGAACCGCGATCACAGGCAAGATCCGACGCCGGTCGGCACGGCGCCAATGATCACCCATGTCCTCAAGATCCCACAAAGGCACTGTTTGATAAGCCGTGAGCGCCATCGCCTTTGCCGCGTCGACCACACTGCCACCACCGATGGCGATGACCCCATCCAGCGAAGACTCAACAATCAGATCACACCCCGCCGCCACGTCCGCACCTGTAGGATTTCCCGGCACATCCCGCTTCACAACCGCGTGATGGCTCGCTTGCAATTGTTCAATCACTTGAACTGCCCAGGGCGCTTGCGAGAGCGCATCATCGATCACTAACAGCACCCGCGACATACTGAGGCTCGAGGCGCCATCGCCCACCGCCCTGACTCGGCCTTCACCCACCCAGATCTGGGTTGGATAATTCCACTGACTGATTGGCGAATTCATCGCGCTATCCCTCTCCAGCGCCGCCTCATAAATTCTCTTTGAATTCCAGAATGGCACGACCGCTAATTTCGCCAGCATCGAGCGCTCGCGTCGCTTCATTGATCTGATCCAGGCTGAAGCGCTCGGTGACCATATGATCAAGATCCAGCTTTCCAGTTCGATACCAGTCCACATAGCGAGGAAAATCATGATCGGGGGTACAGGACCCGCCGAGTGACCCCAAAAATCGCTTCTCGTGCATCAGAAGATCCGTTGCATTCAGTGTCATCTCGGTTGTGGGCACGCCAACCAAGACAGCCGTACCCCCTTGAGCAACCCCAAAGAAGCCATCGCGCACCGCAGGGACCGCCTGTTCCATGGTGACCCGGCGACCGATGCAGTCAAAAACGAAATCTGCACCCGCCACGGGCACGCCCCGAAAAGCCCATTCATCGGGCCGCGTTGTTAACGCTCTGACCGCTGCCACCGGATCCTCCTTCGCCGCGTTGATGACGTGGGTGGCGCCCATCGTTTTGGCAAAGTTCAATTTATCGTCGTCTAAATCGATCGCGATGATCGGTGACGCACCGCGCACTTTAGCCGCCACAATCGCTGACAGACCAACGCCACCAACACCAATCACCGCAACACTTTGCCCTGGCTGGACGTTGGCCGAGTTCTCGACGGCGCCCGCGCCTGTCATCACTGCACAGCCAATGATTGAAGTCGTTAATCGATCGACATCCTCATCCAACTTCACCACATACTGCTCGTCTGCGAGCGTATGGTCTGCCCAGGTGAACACGTTGGAACACACGATCGCGTCACCGCTCGGCAATTGCAGCTCTGGCACACCGGCATAACGCCCGCCTGGCTTTGCGTCCCGAGGAACCCAAGTGACCATGACTCGATCGCCCGGCGCTATATGCGTTACCGCTTCACCCACTTCCAGCACTTCACCGGTCGATTCATGCCCCAGCACCATCGGCACCGTTCGGGGCCGATGCATCGTGTGCAACTGACTGTGGCAGACGCCCGATGCAAATTGCTTGATCAGAACCTCATGGGGGCCAGGCGCTGGCATCTCGAGCTCCAAAACGTCCAATAAAAAACCCTCTTTGGGCAGCACTGCCACTCTTGCCTTCAGCCTCATTCTCCTCGCTCCTTCTGGCGGATCTGTTAGTTGTCACCCGTGTCTGTGGCGTTGCGATTCAATTCACACTGCCTTTGGTCGCTTGCACCGCGCTCTCAGGTGGCGCGGGCTGGTTCAGCGGGTCGGTCACCCTCGGCGGGGCGCTTGTACCTGCCGCTCTCTAACCGTTTGGAAAGCTGGCCCTTTCGTTGAAATCAAAGACGCGTTCCATTCCGAGCATGGCATCGAGCACCCCGAAATCATCTCGCTGCCGCCCGATGATTTGCAGCCCCAGAGGCATACCGTCTGCGGCTAGACCAATGGGCAGAGTCCCCGCAGGGTTTCTGGTCATATTGATTCCCATCGTAAACGCAACCCAATCCGCAGTCTCTTCACCATCGACCCGCCCTTCACCTTCTATTGTGGGTACATGCCCGCGGGTCGTTGGCGTCAAAATAAGGGGCGCTGATTTGAATGCGGCTTCGAGTTGGACGTTGAGCAGATGGCATTGATCGATGGCCACGGCATAATCTGCCGCGCCAAATTGGTCCATCCCCATTTCAATCTGCGGTCTGAGCGCCGCGTCGATCTTTTCCCACTCCGCCGTGCCTCTTAAGTGCCCCTGGGCGCGCGCACGCGCTGCCGTCCAGAAGACGACCCAAGATGGAAAAGGGTGCGTATCCCAAATCTGATCCATTTCGATCACCTCAACGCCCGCATCGCGAAGCTTGGCGATGGCCGCATTGCACACCCGCAGAACATCTTCATCAACCGTGGTGATACCCATGGTTGGCGACCAGATCACGCGCTCGGGCAAACGCCCTGAAGCGCGGTCGAGCCAGGCGTCGAAAGGTGCCGGCAACGCAAAAATGTCGCTCTTCTCATCGCCTAAACAGCAATCCAAAGCGGCGATGGTGTCTTTGATGCGAAAGGTCATTGGACCCTTCACCGTTAGCAGACCCGACCCCGTCGGCTTCAGTCCGCCATTGGGCACCCGGCCTTGTGACGATTTGAATCCCGCAAGACCGCAGACAGCAGCCGGAATACGAATCGAACCACCACCATCACTGCCCGTGGCCATAGGCACCATACCCGCGGCTATAGCCGCGCCCGACCCCCCACTAGAGCCCCCTGGCGATCGTGACAAATCCCAAGGGTTTTTCGACGGACCGAAGGGCACATTGTCGGTCTTACCTTTGTAGCCAAATTCTGGGGTATTGGTCTTACCAACAACCACCGCACCCGCAGCTTTCAGTCGTGCCACCAAAACCGAGTCATCGGTCGCTGGCGCATCGCCTGTGTGAAACGCGGATCCGTAACTTGTGACATAACCCGCCGCATCCTCCAGGTCTTTGACACCGAAGGGGATCCCCGCGAGTGGCAACGCCGTCCCTGATCGGACGATCGCATCAACGGCTCGCGCCGCCTCCAGCGCGCGCTCCGGATCCAGCGCGCAAAAGGCGTTGATCACGCCATTGTGCGCTGAGATGTTATCCAGCGCCGCCTGGACCAAAGACTCAGCCGTTCTTCGTCCGGCGTTCACATCGGCCGCCAACTCAATCACTGAATGGTCTCTAAAATCCATCACGCATACTCCTCACTTCGTCATTCCCGGTGGGCCATTGTCATCACTTGGCCTTGGATCCTGCATCGATCTCGCCAGGCTGTCTAGCCATGCGCGCGCTCGTGCCAGCGGCGGCAGACTCTCGTTTATGACCCAGATTTCCGATAGACTCAGGTCCAAACCGACGTCTGGCGGAACCTTTGCAGTCGGGCCTTATGCCCATAACCACTCAAGAAACATAGCCATCGGTCACAAAATATTCCACGGAGTTAGCCATGAGCGAAGCGGTATCACAGAACGACTATCAAACGGATAAGCCCATTGCCGAGTTTAAGCGCCCGGGGAGCGAAAATTTTTTCGAGGGCGACATTCCGAACCCCAATGATGTGCCGCTTGAAACGATCAATCCGATGAGTGCTCGGCTGTTCAGCGAAGACCAACATTGGGGCTTTTTTGAGCGCCTCAGGAACGAAGACCCTGTTCATTTCAATGAGACCGAACTTGCTGGGCGGTACTGGTCCCTGACTCGGTACGAGGAAATCAAGAAAGTCGACTCCGATCACGAGCGCTTCTCTTCCGCCCACGGCATTACCTTGGGTTTCCCTGTCGATACCGCGCTGCCTGAAGGGGCTCTCAATATCAGCATGTTCATCGCGATGGATCCACCCACACACGATGTCCAAAGGCGCACGGTGTCGCCAGTCGTAGCACCCAGTAACCTCGCCAACCTCGAGTCATTGATTCGAGAGCGGACGCGCACCATTTTGGATGAGCTTCCCGTGGGTGAATCCTTCGACTGGGTCGATCGAGTTTCAATTGAGCTCACCACGATGATGCTCGCGACCTTGTTCGACTTTCCGTTCGAGGAACGTCGCAAGCTCACGAGATGGTCTGACGTTGCAACAGCCGTGCCCGGCTCTGGAATCGTCGACTCGGAAGAACAACGCCGAGCTGAGCTGATCGAGTGCCTTCAGTACTTCACACAGCTCTGGCAAGAAAGAAAGCGAAATCCAGGCGGCGATCTGATTTCTATGCTTGCCCATGGCGAAGACACCAAAAACATGGAGCCCATGGAGTTTTTGGGCAATTTGATTCTCTTAATCGTTGGCGGCAACGACACCACCCGGAATTCAATGAGTGGCGGCCTCTACGCCTTCAACAAGTTTCCTGATCAGCTCGCGAAGATGCGTGCCAATCCTGCATTGATTCCAACCGCAGTGGCCGAGATCATTCGCTGGCAGACCCCGCTCGCTTACATGCGTCGAACAGCCAATCAGGATGTGGAGATTGGTGGCAAGACCATCAAAAAAGATGATCAAGTGCTCATGTGGTACGTGTCTGGGAACCGCGATGAACGCGTGTTTGAATCGCCCAATGACCTCATCATCGATCGAAAGAACGTCAGGCAGCACTTGAGCTTTGGCTTTGGGATTCATCGTTGTATGGGCAATCGACTTGCCGAGATGCAGCTTCGGGTACTTTGGGAAGAGCTGCTCCCACGCTTTTCGAAATTAGAGGTTTTGGCTGAGCCGGAACGGACGTTCTCTTCTTTCGTGAAGGGCTACACTCAAATGGACGTCGAGCTCACCCGTCACTAAATG
>CAYZUV010000065.1:0-5812 GCA_964481245.1 uncultured Pseudomonadales bacterium | reverse complement strand
GAGCATCGGACGCTTGGTCACGCCCCATTCGCAACATACTGTGCCCCTTAGGGCAGATACTCAACGGCTACAACTCAAACCCATACGCTCACCAAAACCTGAGTCGAGACCACAGCCGATGGGCGCTTCAGCGACCCGGCTGATAGCGTGCCGTGGCTCTCGCCTCAACATCCTCTCTGTAGAACGCAATATCCTTAAACTGTCGATCGACGTATCGCTGTGACTGATCAAAGAAATGCGGCGACCGTGGGTCACCCGACTGGCCGCCGGCCAGCATGGTGCGGGCCCGCAATCGATCGCCAAATTCAACCACAGCCACAAAACTGTTGCCTGAGTATCCATATAACTTGTCTGTGCCTGCAAACCGCTTGGAGCCAAAAGAAGCAAGGGCACCCCAACGCCCTGACGCCATACCAACGGGTAAACTCGGGGCCTCGTCACTGTGCGGTTCAGCCATCTCCCCGGTCAAGCGCTGCAATCGATTTACATCGCCCCAGGGCAGATTCCAACTGCCAAAGCGTTTCGTTAGGTCCGCAAGCGTAACGGTAAGCAACTCAATTTGCCTCTCCGAAGAGGCCGTGCTCGCAAAGGTTTCAAGCGCGGATTTTTCATCGATCCAATTCACGGTCACTCCGTCTTTGAGCACTTGAAGCCCATAGAAATGCGCGATGGTCATGGCGACGGACGATTCGCTGACCCGGTAATCCCAAGTTTCAAGCGTCCGGCGCACCGCACTCAGCGACGACTCAGGCTTCGCTTGCTTAAGCGCGCGGACGAGCGACGGAATCAACACTTCGAACGCAGGGAGTAATGGATCGTAGGCCAGATCAAGCAGGCTCTCGAGCGACCACTTCTTGTTCTGAGAGAGCAGCCGTACTGCGTGGACACCCCTGAAATTTTCTGGGTCAGGCGCCATATACGTCGGGTATTGATTGGGATCTGGACTGAATGCGCCCGCAGAGGTGAAGGGGGTCGAGTTGCAGTTCTGCACCCAACCATTGGGTGGATTAATGACGCGGACCAATTCGGAAATGTCATGGAGTCCCTGCCAATCGGTGCGCGGATCAGACCCGGATACGGTCTCTCTGTAATTGAAGCTCGGATTCCGCCTCGGCACAAAATTACCGTGGAAGTAAGCAATCGCCCCATCCGCGTCGGCATAAACCGTGTTATTCGAGGAATTACGCTTTATCTCAAGCATCTCAAGGAACCCTTTGAGATCGGCCTGCTTGGTCCTTTGGAAGGATTGAATTAACGCCGGGACGGGATCCCAATTCATTGCGGTTGCGATCCAATGCCCGTTTCGCTCACCGGTAATCGGGCCATGATGCGTGCGGTAAAGGGTGATCGTCACTTCTTTAAGTCCCCCCCGCTCTTTGACCCAAAAAGTTTCCTCAAGCGACCTAACCGGCCGTTGCTCAAGACCGTAGCGATACCACAGCCGTCCGTCGGCTCGCGTAACCTCCTCAGCAAAGTCATCCATAAAATCAAGACGAGTTGACGTGTGCATCCACCCCGTCTTCTCATTGAACCCCTGGTATACGAAGAACTGACCCCACGTCACCGCGCCATAGGTGTTGAGGCCCTCCTCGCTGACCACGTGGATTTCCCCTCTGAAGTAAAAACTCGTATGCGGGTTGATTAGAAAAAGCGCGTGCCCCTGCTCCGTTTGCGCAGGTGCGATTGCGATGCCGTTGGAGCCTCGCGGCTCAGACCAAGGGGCGAAAGCATCGGTCAGACTGACCATCTCCTGGCTCGGAGAGGCGCCGACATAAAAATCCTGGATACCTTCAAGGTCAATTCGTTCGATGTCGCCACCAATCGAACCTTCACTGAAATACAGGGGCATCCAAGGTTCGAACCGAGCCAGTCCTCGAGGGTTCACCTCCGGGTGCGTAATCAGAAAGTGATTCAGCCCATCGGCAAATGCTTCGCAGAGTGCCCGCAACTCAGGCGGTGCCTCAGCGAGCGCAGCCATGGCCTCGCTGCGAGTCATGAAGAGCCTCGCACGAATATCACTGGCCAGCGCGCTGGGCCCTTCGACTGAGGCAAGTTGACCAGTGGCCCAAAGATAGTTCTGCTCAATTCGCTTGAAATCGTCCTCTGCCTGGGCGTACAGCATCCCAAACACGGCATCTGCGTCCGTTTTCGCATAGATATGGGGTACCCCAAAATCGTCTCGAATAATCTCAACCTTGGCCGCTCGATCGGCCAAGCGCGTCACTTCGGCTTCATCGAAGTTAGCCCACGCCATCAGTGGCAAAAAAGTAGCCAACACCATTAGGTAACACGTCTTCAAGCAGCGTCTGCGATTCATTTTGATGACCATTCTGAGTGATTCGACTGTTTCATTATGCGAGATGAGAGCCTACCATGAGTCATCTGTTTTGATGCTCAAGAACCCATCCAAAGACAGTGCCCATCCGCACTGATTTCTCGGACCCTGAGGAGACCCAATATGTCGACTTTGAAACCCGCGATCGGACTTTTCGGTATCAACATGAACTACCTTGCGCAACCCCAACGCGCCAAGGTCGTGGCGCAAGAAGCTGAATCATTGGGGTTTGAGTCACTTTGGACCGGAGAACACGTGGTCTTGCCCGACCCGCGGGAGGCGCCCTCTCCAGCAGATCCGAGCACCCCCATGGCGCATCCCCCCGCGTTTTTGTCGTACCTCGCTGCGGTGACATCCTCAATCAAACTCGGAACTGGCATCACGCTGGTTGCGCAACGCAACCCCGTGGTTTTAGCGAAAGAAATTGCGACATTGGACCTGCTGAGCGAGGGACGACTGCTATTTGGTATTGGTGCCGGGTATTTACATCAAGAATTCGCCGCGCTGGGCGTTGATTTTGACTCGAGGGGGCCGAAGACCGACGAGGCCATTGATGCGATGCGCAACCTTTGGAGCGAGGATTACCCCAGCTTTCATGGGCAGTTCATCCAGTTCGATGGTGTCAATGCCTTCCCCAGGCCCACAAGCCCGATGGGTCCCCCAATCATCGTGGGTGGTACCAGCCGTGCTGCCCTTAGACGCACAATTACCAAGGGCCAAGGCTGGTACGGGTTTGCGCTTGACGTCAATCAAACAAAGAAGGTGCTGGATGAGCTCACCCAAATGCGCGACAACCTTTCAAGGCCCGAGGCGCTTGGCGCTGACATTGAAATCAGCATCACCCCGCCCAAACCTCTGACCAAGACAATGATGGAGGACTATGCAGCACTCGGCGTTCATCGCTTGATCCCTATGCTGGGTTTTTACCCGCAGGAGACGGTGCTCGCTGACCTTGAGGGGCTTGCGATCCAGCTCGATTTGGAGGCGTAGCCGGTACCCTTTGGGTGACTCGATCGCTCTGATGTGAGCTCGATGATTAACCCAGTTGACTTAACGATGCCTTTCGCCCGCGTGGATTCGGGTACTCCCTTCCCGCGGAGGCGTCGCGCAAACAGAAATATGGGGAGGGAAAAGCGCGATTCTTCGGCACCTACCACTCAGGGTTTCGGACGTCCTTTCTCAGGAGGCAGACACGAACAAGTATCAAGCACGCGACCCCCGCCCACCACACCGAGAAGATCAAATGGCTCATAAAGTGGGCACCTTTTAGGATTTGCACACTGCCCAAGGCGAACATGGCGACGATGCAAAGGACCAATACACCCAGCCCGCGTCTCTGTGGTGGTCTGAGAAAACAGAGCGCTAACCACCAACTGTAGCTACTCATATGGCCCGAGGGATTACAGCGACCTGACCCAATGGCCTGCCACGAAAAATCAAGAAACGGCCGTTGTGCGAGCTCACCACCAAATGCCGCAAGATCTCGGGGACACGCGCTGGCTGATCCTTCTCTTACAAGCCACGTCAAAATAGGAATCGTAAGCAACGCGACCACCAAGTAGTGGCGGGTCGGTGTCTGCACTGCAACACCGGTGAAAGGGTTTCGGCCTCTCAAGGCAAACCCAATCACACAGAGCGCCGCGCAGATGGAAGCTAACTTAGGCCAGCGATACCAAGCATTGACGAGATCGGCGTGACGATCGAGCCAGATGCTTGAATACATCCTCTGAGATATCACTTCATCCCACGAAGTAACCGTCACCCAAAAGAGCCCGAGGACACCCAGCCCACTCCAGATGAAGACCCAGCGCCGCCAGGATTGATCATCCCAAGTTGTCATGGTTTGACAGCAATCAAAGGCGGCACATCAATGTAGGCGTCAGATTCAACCTCGAAAAGCGAAAGCAATGCATTGGGCAGCTCGTCATGGGAATGAGGCTTGTCCGCTAATAGTCGAGATCCGTCCACGTCGAGGTCTGTTTGGCCCGCACCCCAAACCAGGAATGGTACTCGTGTCTGCGCTTCGGGTGCGAATGCATAGGGCATCCCGTGGAGATAAAGCCCTGACTCACCGAGCGACTCACCATGATCTCCCACGTACATCATGGTGACCTCATACTTGTCCTGAAAACGCTCGAGCAATTCCACTACTTGGTCTAAAAAGTGGTCGGTGTACAAAATGGTGTTGTCGTACGCGTTGATGATTTCCTCATCCGTACAATTAGATAAATCAGGATCCCGACACGCGGGCGTGAATTGCTCGAACTGTTTGGGGTAGCGCTTGAAATAGGCAGGACCGTGACTACCCATCTGGTGAAGAACAATGAGGCGATCGACCGGGCTTTCACCCAATATAGTCTCTAACCCTCGCAACATACCGATATCGCGACACTCCAAGTCGCAATCTTCCCCCTCTGCTGACCACTCTGATCTGCCTTCATAGGGCACTCGGTCAGCCACGTGTTTTGATCCAGAATTGTTATCCCGCCAGAGTATTTCGACGCCCGCTTTACGCAGGGTATCCAACACATTCTCCTGATAACTAGCAGTTTCGACTTCGAAATCTTCCTGCGTCAGGTAAGAAAACATACAAGGCAAAGACACCGCCGTGGAGGTCCCACAGGCGATCATCTCTTGATAAGACACGAGGTTAAGCCTTGCACTTAGCCTTGGATTCGTCACTCGGTGGTAACCATTCAATGAGAAGTGATCAGCCCGCGCGGTTTCCCCCACCACCAGGACGACGAGATCTGCACCATGCGACACCAGCGGCGTCGATGCAAACGAGCTGACTTCGTGAAAGGAGGGTTCTGCCGAACCAGACGACTTTTTGAAGAATTTAAAGAAACTGTAGACAGGATAGACAGGATTGGTCAGCGGATGCGTGTCACGATGGACTCGAAAAAACGTAGCGAAGTGCTGGCTGAGCGGTAACACCGTCAAAATCAGAAGCAAGAGAGGCAAGGCGCCACCCAGGATTCTTGCTCGCCAGTCGTACCGTTGCTCTGCGCTCGCTGAGACCCATCTGATGAGCCCCCAAGGAAGAAACGCCCATATCAACCAGTGTGAGATCAGACCCCATGTGATGAGGTCACCCGCTTCATTCGCGTCAGTCTCCACAATATTGCGAATCATCGTGGCATCGAAGACGGTGCCGTACTGCGTTTGGTAATACTGAATCAGCGCAGACACCGAAAGAAAGACAAAGCTCGTCACCGACAGCGGCACCAATAATGCAAACAGCGTCATTTCGATTGAGATAAGGGCAAATAGGAGCACCCCGATGGGCAGCAGACTTAACGTTGCCGCTAGACCCTCTCCGTAAATGATCGAGAGCGCGTTGAAAAAGGGCCCATTGGCGGCCACCGTGATCCAAAGACTCGAAAGCCATAGCCAGAGTGACGCGCGTCCCTGCATGCGGATGCTTCTTAATGTCAGGCGTGTCATGGTCAATCTTTGTCGCGGCTACGTTATTGG
>CAYZUV010000064.1:3397-11220 GCA_964481245.1 uncultured Pseudomonadales bacterium | reverse complement strand
TCCTCTCGAGCATCGAGAACGCCGTCCCAGGGCTCTAGGCGCCCGGGCGGGGCAAAACGGCGCGACTCCAGGGGCGGCTCGGCATAAGGCACGCCGCGGAACACGCTGATTTCAGGATTTTTTTCTGCCGCTTGGCCGAGGATCTGTCCAAGGGGCGTCACAATCGTCGTCTGCATATCGTTTCCTTGCACCGGCTTCAGGATCACTGATTGGCGCGCCTCGCTGGCGTCACCCATGACACTCCATCCGGCAAGCCAAAACGCCATCACCACAAGGCCCTCTCGATAGGAGCCCTGAAAGCGACCCTTCATCAAAGGCGGGCCTCTGCCCACTCATAAGCCATCTTCTTGAATACATGACTGAAGGGATGCCAAAAGCCAGGCATTCGCTGCGTGAAGCAGAGCGCGGCGAACCGCCCCTCCGGTGACATGAAACTATGCGTTCCGGCCATGCCACCCCAATGATACTCACCCAACATCAGCGACGATTCACCCTCGGACAGGGCCGAGCGAAGGGCAAACCCGAGTCCAAACACCGTTCCTGGCATCGCCCAGAAAGGGAAATTGACGCCCACGCCCTCCGGCAATTGATTGGTGCGCATGAGCGCGAGCGTCTCTGGTTTTAGTATGGTCGCACCTCGCCAAGAGCCCTCGTGCGTGATCATTTGCACAAACGAGACATAATCCTGAAGTGTCGACACCAAGCCGCCACCGCCACTTTCAAAGCGGGGCGGCGCGAGGTAAACGCTTGATTCCGGACCTTCCGCGAGCGTCATCCCCGAAGCCATCGGGTCAAGGGGGTTCTTTGGCGCGTACATGCTGATCAATCGATGCTGCTCCGAGGCGGGCACAAAGAACCCGGTGTCATGCATCGCGAGAGGCTCAAATATTTCGCGCTTCAGAAACTCGCCAAACGATTGACCCGAAAGCACTTCAACCAGTCGAGCACAAACATCGGTCGCCACCGAGTAACGCCAAAACGTGCCCGGTTCATAGGCGAGCGGTAACGCGGCCACCGTATCGCAGAAAGCAGCCAGATCACTCTGATTGGTGGGTCCTGGATTAATGCCTGCAGCAACATACGCCTTGTCGATCACCGACTCGGGTTCAATGAACCCGTAGGAGAACCCTGCACTATGGCTCAATACATGACGCATGAGGATTGGGTTCCTGGCAGGCTGCACGTCTTGAGGCCCTGATGCATCGGCCCTTAACACATTCATATTGGCAAAGGCCGGTAGGTATTCCGCCAGTCGGTCATCAAGCACAAAAGCGCCTCGCTCGAAGAGCTTCATCAACGCAACCGACGTCACAATTTTCGTATTCGAATAAATCCGATAAATACTGTCTTCACGGAGCGGCGTCTCATTCTCTTTCGATTGAAACCCCAAAAAGTCTGATGCTACGACCTCGCCGTCATCGATCAAGCAGTAACTCACGCAAGACAAAATATCGCGGTCAATAAAGGACTGCATTGCCTGACTCATAGTCGCCATCGGCACTCTCCTAAGCTATTTGGTTCGGTTTGATGAATCCGCAAGCGTTCGCTCGGGGCGGCCCAAATCGTCTCATGGTTCGCACACGGGCACTAGCCTTCGACACCTCTCTGCGAAAACCCCTAGCAACACGCCCTGAACCCCAACTCCATGTCGATTCGATGCATGCCAAGACCCCACCCGTTCATCGTTCGGGACCTTTCGGTGAGGCCGAACCGAGCGAAGAAGCGCACCGCATGTTGACTGGTCGCTAACTTCAAGTGCGTGACGCCGTGATCTGTGAAGATCGAAAAGGCCCGCGCGATCATGGCACTGCCAATACCCCTTCGATGAGCAGTGGGATCCACCATGATCCAATTGATACTGGCATCGGAACCTTGGATCGTTAGACCGTAACAGGCGACGCAGTCATCGGATTGCCTGACTAACCAATAGTTTTGAGGCGCTGAATCTAAAAACTGCTCGTAATCCGCGCGCTCCTCAACGGCGAAGAAATGAGGGCAATTCTGCTCGAACAACGCCATGCACTGATGTCGATGGCGTTTCTGGTATGTGGTGTAAGTCAGCGGTGCCATCAACTATGCGATCTCAACTATTCTTGCGCTAGACCACGACCTGGGACTACCCTGTCCAGCGAACCCGAATCTAACAAGCCTATGCCCATCCAGCGCGAGGCGACGCCCTATCCTCCCTAACCGGTCTAAACTTGCATGGCGAACACTCGGGCACCCCGGGGGCTCTCAAGCATCAGCCATCACGCCCACCCAGGCGCGCATAGCCCCCTGAGCCAACCGATCCTCGACCAATTGGCCTACCTAGCGCTCCTGCCCTCTATCAAAGATTGTGGACATGGGCTCCGGCCATCCAACCACTAGCCACTAGCGACCGGACTTCATCAGCGTCTGGTCCGAACGACGCCGACCGCAAATCCACCTGCTTAGCTACTCCGTCTCTCCGAGAGTGCCGCCAAATGCTCCTCGTGGTCATCTCGAGTGATTCGGTATCGGCTAACGATCACCAACCCCAGGAGGAATAGACCGCAATAGAGCGGCAGGAAGAGTGATGCCAAATCCACCCGGATTTCGCGAGTCACTTCAGAGACCGAGGTAATGCCATCCAGTCCAACCAGAGAGATGATGGTGCCCGCGCCGACGATGCCGCCTGCGGAAATCGCCTTGGCGGCAAAGCCTCTCGCCGCATAAAAGAGACCTTCCGAGCGGCGATGAGTCTTCATTTCACTGTCCTCAACCACGTCTGCCATCATCGAATCGAGGAGGACGCCGCCGATAATTCCGCAGACGACCTCCACCACAATAAAGACACTATAGATGTAGAGCGAAAGCCAACTGCCTAACGGCGGCCAATAGTCCATCAGCAACAGAATGTAAGGCATTGGATAGAGCATGATATTCACGAGAATCGCCCCAATCGCCGCCTTCTTCTTACCGTAGAGCCTGCCAAAGTGTGGCGCCGCCCAATAGGCAATGAGGGGTGAGATCAGGACGCCAATGGCGGTCACGCTGATCTGCGCGCCAGTGAAGCCAAAAAAGTAGGTTGTGTTATAGAGGTAAAGCGCCGTGCCCAACCCGCCTGCAATACCCACGGTTAACCCATAGAAGAACAGCGCTGCAAAGTTCTTGTTAGCGAGCGACTGAAAGATCTGCATGATCTCCTTACGAATCTCACGCAAACGAAAGGGTTCCTCAGGTCTTGGCATTGCCGCGGCCACCTTTTGGGTCCCCAGCGCTGACACCAAGATCGCGCCAGCAATCACCACAGCGCCCACCAGCCCATAAATGCTGTATCCGGTCTGAACCGCAACCCCGTATGCGCCCACCCAAAAGGCAAAATTAATCATGTGGATCCCGTTGCCGCCGGTCCAACCAAACGCATGTCGCAACGCCAACCACTTGTTCCGTCGATCATAGTCTTGTTCCAGATCCGGAAGTAACGCAGTTGAGGGCACCTCGAACAACGTGGTCCCCGTGCGAATCAGCAACGCGAAGATCAATACGTAGACAAACGTCTGATCCTCTGAGGAAAGTTCGACCAGAGGGTTAAATAACCCATAAAAGGTTAGGGGCAGCAAGAAGAAGGCGGCGTACATAAACGGGTGGCGCCGTCCATAACGGGTGGACGTTTTATCTGACCAGTGGCCCAGCAAGAGATCCGAAACCGCATCCCAAAGCATGGCAATCGCTAGCGCAATCGACGCTTTGTAACCCGGCAATCCCAATACCTGGTTCGCGTAGATCAACAAAAGATAGCTGAAGGCGTTGTTCTTGATCCCGTACGCGATCGAGGCTGACCCGTAGTACCAGAAAGTTGGATTTCGCTCTAATGCGACTGTGCTCATGGTCGATCTCCACCCTTTCCTTTGACGAGGCAAACCCCACCGATCACTTGAATGCTATGACGGATCCATACCGCATGGAGACCGAACGCTCAATCGATCTTAGCCGAGGCTGCCTGCCTTGCCCAGTAATGATCCACGCCCTAGACCCCTCGTGGTCTCACCTTTAAACTCGCGGCAACCCGACTCACAAATGGACGCTATGACAACCCGCCACAACGCAGCACACGTCGAAGCCTGGAGAGAAAAAGGTTTCGTGCTCATCCCCGATTTTTTTACGGCAGATGAAATTGCGCCGGTATGCGCGGATTACGAGGCGCTTTATGGCGGCTTCAGACCTGAACACGGCGAAGCGATTGATGTCAAAAAAGAGGGCATGATCGGCGCCACCCATCGAAAACAGTTTCTGCATACGGAGATCCTCCCCTATCAGGGCGGGATCGATATGAACCTACTCTCGCTGCACCCCGCTGTGATCCGCTTGGCGCGAGACCTATTGGGTGTGCCCGCCGTGCATTTGTACCAATCACACACCTGGGCAAAATTCACAGGCGAAGCAGATTACGACCAACATCATCACTGCGACTTTGGCAACCACACTTTGACGGTTCCTAGCGAGCACGCGGCGCTTCGCTCGGTCGACATTATTATCTACCTCACGGATGTGACCGATGACCTGGGCGCGCTCCACTACGTCGAAAAAGCAGACAGCGCGCGCATCGTTGGTCAGGGCGAGATCATGGCGCAGCCTGAGCACCAGCAGGCACTCAAAGCTTGTGAGAAATCGGCAGCCGCACCTGCCGGCGCACTGCTCGCGCACAGCATCGACACGTTTCATCGAGGCACGAATTTGACCCGCACGGGTGGCCATCGGTACACCATGACTGCAGGCTACAAGGCAGCCGGCAATGACCTTGTGAGTTTCCATGTCTGGCAGCAGGCCCTTAACCGGCCCTGGGATAAAGTCATCAATCATGCGTCGCCCGAGCAGTTGGCATGCCTCGGTATTCCAGAACCAGGTGCCGCTTACTGGTCCCCTAGAACGCTGAAGCTGACGCAAGACCGCTGGCCCGATTGGGATATGTCGCCCTACTTTGCGGCCACTCGCGGCGATCCAGATGCCAGCACCGCATAACCCCGGTGGAACTCGCAATGACTGACCTAAAGTCAAAGAACCCTTCAGCACCTAATGATTCGAACCGGTCGACAAAACAAGCGGGCGAAGAACCCAAACGACTGACCCAACTTCGCAGTCGCGCCGAAGGTTTGCTGACCCAACCCAGCCGCCTCGAAGACACCCTGACCAAAATCAAACACAAAGAGTCAAGTCGCCTCAACCAGACCGCGACCGAAGCTAAACAAACGATCGTCCTACTGAGTGGATTGGTCAGGGACTTTGTGCATGGGCGCTATCGAGACATTGCCCCTGACACGATCATCGCGGCGCTCGCCGCGCTACTTTATTTTCTCTTGCCGCTCGACGCGATTCCGGATTTCATCCTAGCTCTTGGAATGATCGATGACTTCGCCATCTTGGCTTGGGTCGCCCGTAACTTTCGCGGGGAACTAGATCGGTACCGCGACTGGCAGATGAGTCAACAGGATATAGAGACTGAATCGAAGGCAACACAAGCCCTGGATGCGAACGACCAGAGCCGGTATTAAGCCTTCTTCGGAGCCAGGGTCAGCTTTGAAAGAGCGAAAGGCCGCGTTGATTTAAGCGCTTGCTAAAGATGGCCGGCTGCGCATCTCGCAACGCTTGCTGATAAATCGACCGCTACCCATCACGATGTCGCCCTAAGTGATGCCCAACCCCTTCGGTCAATGCCAAGGCCAGTTCTCGAGCAGGGCCAGGTGGGGAAGGCGCTGGCTATGAGGCAGCCGCCACCGCGGGTCGCATTTCACCAGTCACTCGGCGAAGCTCCATGTGTTTGATTTGCCACCCAGTGCCGGGCGTGTAAATCACTTGATCGAAGTAAGTGCCGATAAACAGCCAAACCTGCTCATCCGCCGTGTCATGCCAAGCTTGAACATAGCTTTGCATCGTCGCACGGCCCTCAATCACATCGCAGGCCTCATCAAATGCAATCGAATCAATCTCCACCACCTGGGTTCCGATCAGGTGCTGGGTGGGCCCCATGGGTCCGAGCGCCTCAAGCACCACTTGAACCCAACCATCGGGCCCATCTGCAGAGAGTGGCGAGGTGTCCGGTCCTGAAACTTCAAAGGTGGCATCCTGCGCAAATATCCGCCGATAGATCGCTCGACCTGCAGCCACCGAGGCATCATCCGCAAGGCCAATCAAATCGGTCGCCTTAGCGTACTCCCTGCGAAGGTATTCAATTTGTTGAATAGCGATGGTTTTAGCGAAGGCTTCTTGGCACATCATTTCATCCTTACCGAAAGACACTTTGCTTGAGACTAACACCGCCACTAGGAGAATCAATCGAAACAAAGTGCCCAACACACCCTTGGGTGACCCAATAACCTCGCTCACTGAACGCGATCAAACGCAACATCGAGGCGAGTTAACCCATGCAGGAGCGCGTTGGCGGCAAATTCAGGTTCCGATGCGCCGTCAGCAAGCCTGAAGTTTTCAACCCGCTCCAACAAAATCTTAAACCCTATGTTCATTTCTCGACGCGACAGCGCGGCTCCCAGACAGTGGTGCACGCCTTTACCGAAGGCCACTTGTTCCTTCAAGTTGGGGCGCGTCAGATCAAACTTCTCGGGGTTTGGAAATTGCGCGCCGTCTTGATTCGCTGAAGCAAACCGAGCGAAGAGAATGGCGTCCTTCGGAATGGTGACGCCATGCCATTCCACTTCCTCAACTGCGCGCCTGAACATGTTTGAGGAAGGACTCGAAATACGAAGCACCTCCTCCACCAAATTTGAAATCATTTGCGGCGAGGGATCTTTCTTGAGCAGCTCGTATTGATCCGGATTCTGGATCAGCAGCCAGATGCCTTCGGTTAATGAGGATGACGTCGTTTCATTACCCGCGACGAGGATTTGCTGAAGCATCGAGAGGGCTTCTGGATGACTGAGCGGCTGTTCACCATCGATACTCGCATTCACCACTTTCGACAAAATGTCATCTTGAGGCGCGTTACGACGCTCCTCGATTCGTTCAACGAAATAATGCTGGAACTCGACCGTTTCCCTCGCCGCTTGTAGCAGCCCGTCGCGATCGAGCTGCCCGGACAAATTACGAATCGCAGCCTCCGTCCAACGACGGAACAAATGAAGATCCTCGACCGGCGCTCCCAGCTGATTCACGATGACCCGCAGGGGTAGGGGCACGCCGAACTCAGACAAGAACTCGCACTCCCCACGGTCAATAAAGGCATCGATTAAATCGTTGGCAGTGGCTTCAATGAAGGGTTCCAACGCTTTCAAACTCGCAGGAGAAAACGCATTGTCGACGAACTTTCGATACCGCCGCTGCAGCGGCGGGTCTTGGGTCAACATGGTGGGCACGTTGGGATAGCCCGAGGCGAGGACTTCTTTGATTTCATCGTCCGAAGTTGCCGCGAGCGCGCGCGTGGGGTTCAGCATGACACTTGAGAAGGTCTGATGATCCATAGCCATCTTGACGACATCTTCATAGCGCGAGACGAAATAGATGCCTGAGGCCTCGTCTTTAAAAATGGGGGCTTCTTCTCGAAGCCTTCGGTTCATGCCCCAAGGCTGCTTCAAAAGTGCCGGGTGCATGGGATTAATCTGGTGAATCGGGCAGCCCTTGGCTGCTTCAAGCACCTCAGCCTCTGTCGCTTGATCGCTTTGCATGATGCGTTTTCGCTCCGGGAACAAGTTCAAACAAGCCTAAAAGTATACCTCCAAGCCCTACTTAACAAGCAAGGCTGACGGTTTTCTAGAGCGCTTACGGCCCTCCACTTTTGAGCGGATAGGTGACGACGCCCTCTGCTAGAGACTCGGGTTCTCTATCGACCGCATTTCGCGATATGCTCGGGC
>CAYZUV010000064.1:0-3297 GCA_964481245.1 uncultured Pseudomonadales bacterium | reverse complement strand
CGGGCCAACAAACAGGAGCATCTCGATGGATCAATTCAGCGGAAAAGTGGCCGTCGTCACGGGATCAGCGAGTGGCATTGGCAAAGCGCTTGCCACCAAATGTCTGTCGGAAGGCATGCATGTGGTGCTGGCCGATGTTGAGTCAGCAGCGCTCGAAGCCACCGCAGCAGAGTTTAGGCAGGCGGGCCACAACGATGTGCTGGCCGTGCAAACCGATGTGGCTCAACTCGAAGCGCTGGAACACCTGAAAGCACGAGCGCTTGAGACCTTTGGGGCCGTGCATCTGCTCTTCAACAATGCCGGCGTGGGTGGTTCAGGCAATGCCTGGCGAGGTTCGATCAATGATTGGAGTTGGACTATTGGCGTCAATTTATACAGCGTGATCCATGGCCTTCGGGTGTTTGTGCCGCAGATGATTGAGCAGAACGAGTCTTGCCATATCGTGAATACTGCCTCGGTCGCTGGCCTTTTGGGCGGGGTCACCAATGCACCCTACTCCGTGACTAAACATGGGGTGGTTGCACTGACAGAACAGCTCTATCGTGACTTGGGCAATGAAGGGATCGAGCACATCGGCTGCTCAGTGCTGTGTCCTGGTTTGATTAACACGAACATCATGTCGAGCGATCGTAATCGCCCGACCGACCTTCAAGACGCGCCCGTATCGCTGACCCCTGAGCAAGAGGAGGGCCGCGCCCTTTTCCAAGCGATGTTAGAGGAAGGTATGGCGCCCGCTCAGGTTGCGGAGATCGTGTTCAGTGCGGTGCGCAGGAACCAGCTCTATATTCTGACCCACACCGACTTCAATGATCGCATCGTGGCAAGAGCGAACGAAATCACTACGGGCACCAATCCCGCGATCGGCGGCATCATCTAAACCGCTCCCCGAGTTTGGGGATGCACCCGAAGCCTTAACCGCTAGACGATGCGGGATGTCCCCTCACCCCAGTATTCGTCTCTTAACAAGCGTTTGTAGAGCTTGCCCGTGGGGAGCCTGGGCAATTCATCCCGATAATCGATGGACCGGGGAATTTTCTGACGGGAAACTCGTTCACCCAGGTAGGCCAGTAATTCTTCTGTGAGCGCCTCATCGCCTGCCACGCCCTCTGCCGCTTGAACCACGGCCTTCACTTCTTCGCCGAGATCAACATTCGGTACACCGAATACGGCGGCGTCCACCACTTTAGGGTGTGAGATCAGCAAGTCCTCGGTTTCCTGCGGATAGATGTTCACACCACCAGAAATAATCATGAATGTCTTTCGATCGGTGAGGTATAAAAACCCGTCCGCATCCACATAGCCGACATCCCCCACGGTCGTCATTGAGCCATCCTCCGAGGTGGCTTCTTTGGTCTTTTCCTGGTCGCGATGATATTGAAATTCAGTCGCTGTCTTGAACCAGAGGGTGCCCGGCTCGCCCATCGGCAGTGGATTCATCTCATCATCGAGCACCGACAGCTCGCCCAGCACCACCTTGCCCACCGTACCGGGGTGCGCCAGCCACTCTGCCGAATCACACGCAGCAAACCCGAGACCTTCAGTCGCGCCGTAATACTCATGAATGATCGGACCCCACCAATCGATCATCTGTTGCTTAACCATCACCGGACAGGGCGCAGCGGCGTGCACAGCCGTTTCGAGTGTGGACAAGTCGGCTTTGAGACGAACCTCTTCAGGGAGCTTCAACATGCGGGAGAACATAGTGGGCACAAGTTGCGAGTGGCTGACTTGGTACTGCTCGATAAGCGTTAAGTAATGTTCTGGGTCAAAGCGTTCCATGATCACCACCGTGCCGCCCACGCGAAGTGTCAGGTTCACCGCTGCCTGCGGCGCTGAATGATACAGCGGCGCAGGCGACAAATAGATCATGTCCTCTCGATAACGCCACAGATCCAGCAAAAAGGTGTACAGCGGCAATGGTTCTCTCGGTCCTTGCTCAGGCAACGGGCGAATAATGCCCTTGGGTCGCCCGGTGGTGCCGGAGGAATACAGCATGGAGGTACCGAGTTGCTCGTCTGCAATCGGGGTATCTGACTGAAGTGCCATCACTGCATCATAACTTTTGAAGCGCGCATCACCGGGCAGATCTTCTGCCTCAACCCCCGTGACCAGCACCAGACGGACGTCGGGACACGAATTAACCGCCTCAATGGCGACCGCTAATTTTGCTTTCGACGTGATCAGCACCTGAGACTCAGAATTCGACACGATATAGGCGAGCTCCGGCGCCGTCAGGTAGGAATTAACGCAGGTGTAATAAAGCCCTGTTCGCTCCCCTGCCGCGCAGGTTTCCATGTACTCAAGGTTGTTTTCCATGAAAATGGCGTAGTGATCCAGGGCGGCAAGGCCCTCTGCTCGAAGGCAATGCGCTAAACGATTGGCTCGCCCCTCAAATTCTCTATAGGTCAAGGTAGCGCCTGATCCGGCCATGATCACTGCCGCTCGATCAGGATTCTTTTCTGCGTAAGCGCCTGGGTACATTGTGCTCTCCTGCCTTGCCTTGCATTCTGGCTCTGAGTTTGAAGCAACGGGTGCGCATCGTCACAGCGCATTCGAAGATAGACCTCATCCCTCAACGCTAGCATCCGACCTTGAAAGGGTCCAGCGTCGACCTGGACACGGCTGAAGTGGCGATCTATGAACAGAAGGCGCTTCACAAAGACCAGACAAAGACCGGACACCCTCCGCAACCCCTTTAACCGAACTGCCGATTCAAATCTTGATCAATTCATGCGTACTGAGTGTAGGATCGCGGCGTTTTTACGATCTGCCATCACAGTGGCGTGTGATGCAACCGCACAGGCTCTGGCGGTCTTAACGCAAAGCAAGCATGCAAAAAAGAGCGTAAAGAATGGGCCTGATTTGGGCGTCGGCGCCTTGCAGTGTCAACGCATGGGTTCAAGCGTGTAAGTCTGAAGCGCCAATTCAACCCCTAGGGATTTTCCTCCGATGCTCATAAGACGCACGCTAAACCTAGGTTGAGCGAGTCAGTAAAAGCGCCTAGTCAGTCTGCAATCGCTCGGCTCTAAAGGACCGCGTCGAGCACCGTCCCGAGCCAACCGAGTAACGTTGCCTGGATACCGCGCTTCTGGGCATCCCCAAACGTAGGCTCGCCCTCGGACGCGACGTGAGCCGTGTCGATCAGGTAGCTATGAAGTGCGGCCACCTCCCCTTTTGATAGGACATCTTTGAAACCGATCATCCCAGCCTCAGAGAGCACGCCGTCATAGACGATGGCCTCGAAAATATCATGCGTAGATTGATTCATATATCGAAGATCCGGCACCAAACCTTGAC
>CAYZUV010000063.1:0-11381 GCA_964481245.1 uncultured Pseudomonadales bacterium | reverse complement strand
GTGGCGCGAAAGATATCGATGGGCTCTTAATTGAGTCTCACCTTGAAGCCTTCGCAGGACCTTTTTCATTGCGAGCGCTGTACGCAAGATGGGATCTTGATGATGCCATTGCTGTGATTAACGCGGGCAGTGAAAAGCAGTTGGGGTGGTATGTTGAACCTCGATATCGCATCAGCGACCGTCTGGGACTCTTCGCTCGCTACGGCGAGTTTGATCTGCAAGCCGGGCAGAATGCGATGGACAGCCAAAACGAAACCATCGACGTCGGACTCAACTACTGGATTCATGAAACCGTGGTGATTAAAGCTGACATTCAACGCTATCGGTTTGCGGGTGAAACCAATCGAGGATTTAACATTGGCGTGGGCTACTCCTTCTAATCGAGCGGGGCTGGAACCGCTTGGGGCCCAATGCGAGCGCCCCTGGCTTCGCATACCTCAGATTTCTGCACTTCTCCTAGCCCTCGCGAGTCTTTTCACGTCTTGCTTAAGTCTTGCCATCACCTATTTACCGCCGAAAGAATTCATCAACCGGCAGTTTGATTCAGCGCCACCACCCAAATCACTTTGGCTAAATCAAGACATTCAATCCGCGGCTGGGAGGATCCTGGGGCACCCGTACCAAGGCTTGCGGATTCGATATTGGCAGGAGGGCCAGCGAACGGCTTGGATTCTCGATGAAGTCGGTAAAGAAAGACCGATCACCATCGGCGTCGTCATCGATGATCGGGAAATATCACAGGTTGAGATTCTTGAATATCGAGAAATTCGTGGCGATGAGGTTCGACACGGATATTTTACCGGCCAATTTATCGGCCTCACATTGAATGATCATGAAGAACTGAGCGGGCCTATTGATGGAATCAGCGGTGCCACATGGTCAGTGCGTGCCGTAACCAACGTTGGTCGTTTCGCCCTGTTTCTCTCGAAGCAAGTCAGCGATCAAACGTCCAATCAACTCGCGACTCGATGACTCGAGCACTGCGTTCACTCTTGCGCACGGCGCACCGTTGGCTTGGTTTGAGCCTTGCCTTCTTTGTTCTTTTCCTTTCCGTCACAGGCTTGGCTCTGAATCACGGTGAGACTTGGCAACTCGATAAGAAAACGATCCCCTCTTGGCTCGCTTCACTGTACATCGAGACCCCTGATCTGACCGGCTTCAAGGTCACTGAAGGCTTGGTTTACCAAGCGGGTCACACCCTCTACTTGAACGAGCATGCCGTGACCAGTTGCTCAGAAACTTTAATCGGAGCGGCGGAAATAAGTGGCCTTATCATCACCGCTTGTGAGGGGGAGCTCCTCGCATTTTTGGGCAGTGGTCAATTGGTCGAACGGTTGGGCGCTGCTCATGGCGTGCCATCTCCAATTACGCGCCTTGCGATGAACCCGCATATGGAGGGCGCGTTCGTCTTCGTGGGTAATGATGAGGGATGGTATCGTTACAACATGGAAGAGCTCTCAAGCGAGAGTATCTTGGTTTCAGACGAATCCATGATGCAGGCCTCACCAGCCGAAATCCCCGCAAACCTGGCGCTGGGCGGCGCCATCACTTGGGAACGCCTTATTTTGGATCTTCACGCTGGGCGCTGGCCAGGATTTTCATCCACTTGGTTTTTGGATGCTGTCGCTGGCCTGCTCATTGTTCTCGCCCTCTCCGGAATCGGGATTTACTTCCGGCCGCAACGTTAAGAGTGGCCAGCCACTGAGTGACCGCGAGGCCAAGGATCCGGAGAGGAGCCTTGAGATCGGGACTTTTATTTACGGCGCAATCGCTTAGACTTGTTCATCGAAGATCAAATTCAGGGTTTTACCATGCGCTCATCCACTCCTCTCGTCACACTGGCCCTTTTGCTGGTGTTTGCAGCATCGTCCTCCCGAGCCGACTTCCTTGGCATTTATGTTGGGCTTGGGTACTGGAACCAAGACTTCGCAGGCGATGCGATATCTAACATCTCGATCGAGGATGAATTTGGTTTGGGCGATAACAGTGGGCTTCAGGGTTATTTTCGATTTGAACATCCATTACCGATGCTGCCTAACGTGCGTTTGGCTCGAAGTGAGGTGAAGGACTCCAGCGTTGGCCTGCTCACCAATGCTTTTGACTTCGGAGGCGATGCCTTCGTTCCAGGTCAGAGCGTATCGACCGAGGTCGATATGACCCACACAGACGTGACCCTGTACTACGAATTGATCGACATCGGGTTCGACCTCGATGTTGGACTCACCGCAAGAGTGCTAGACAGCCAACTTGCGATCGAGGGCGTCATCGAGGAGAAAAACACCGTGCTCCCCATGCTCTATGTAGCTGGCAAATTTGGATTACCTCTGTCTGGCTTGTACGTTGCCGGGGACATCAATGGCGTGGGCTTTGGCGGCGCATCGGTCATGGACTACGCCGTGAAGGTCGGATGGGAGACGGAAAATTTCATTCTTCCAGAATTTGGGATCGAAGCCGGCTTCAGGCGTTTTGCCGTCGATGCAGAAGGTGACGATCTAGACTTTATTATTGATATGGACGTGGAGGGTTTCTTCGTTAACCTCACTGGCCATTTCTAGAAGTCGCCTATCCTTCACTTTGAAGTAGTTTGAGTCCCGCATTTTGAGGCGTGAACACCTGTTGCGCCTCATTCTTCCTTAAGGGCGAGTGACTCCGATTCTTTGCTCTGAGCTGAGATGCATTCATGCCTTCGTGCAACACGAAAGCAGCAGATTCCGTCCGGACGCCAATGCGCCACTCACTGGCAATTTTTCAGCATTTCATCCCGAGTGCGTCCAATCCAAACAAAGGTTGAGACGAACCATTCACCTCAGTCTTTGCCGACTAAGGCTGAGTCACATTCTGTGTTCGAAATTCAACTTGCGCAGCAGACCTTTCGTCACACTGTGTACAGGTACAACTCATAGTCAATCTCAGGGATTGCCCGCATGACTCGGATGTATTCCGCTTCTTTTACCGCCAAAAACGTATGGTGCATCCCTGCACCCAATGCATTCTCCAGAAAAGACGATTCTTTTGCTGCCTTAATTGCAGCCGCCCAATCGTCAGGCATGAAGGGATCACTGTTCTCTGATTCGTAACCATTGCCTGTGGTTTCTGGGCCTGGATCGATGGATTCATCTAGACCTTCTCGAATTGCCGCTAAAATGACTGCAGCAACCAGATAGGGGTTCGCATCAACACCTGCCACGCGGTGCTCGATACGTCTTGCAGCGGCATCAGATTCTGGCACCCGAAGGGCCACCGAACGATTATTAATCCCCCAGGTGGGAAATATCGGTGCGTAACTTTCGCTGACGAACCGACGCCATGAATTCGCATGCGGCGCGAAAATCAACATGCTTTCAGCAATCCGTTGCCGGGCACCGCCGATTGCAAAGCGCAGGGCAGGCGTGAGTTCTTCACCCTCAGCCTCTGCGAAGACATTTTCTCCTGCCTCAGACCTTAGCGAGACGTGAAAATGCATGCCTGAGCCAGCACAGTGGCTCATGGGTTTGGCCATGAAACAAGCGGTGATGCCTTGCGCTCGGGCCTGCTGCTTCACAATCCTTTTAAGGGTCATGAGCTCTGTCGCAGCCTGCATCACGTCGTTTCGATAGTGCACGGTCAATTCATACTGACCAGGGGCATATTCAGAGATCAGATTTTCGACCGGGATTCCTGCGGCATCTGCAGCAGCATAAATTTCATTGAAGAGCGGGAGCATGCCATGCAACTTATCCATCGAGTAAACATCGGTGGCTCCGGTGTACCGACCATCGAGCAAATCACTTGCAGGCTGAACCGCCCCGTTTGCATCACGCTCATTGTCCAATAGGAAGAATTCGAGCTCGAACGCCGCGGCCGCGTGAAGGCCTCGATCAGCCAACAAATCAATTTGGCGCTGCAAAACATGCCGAGGATCACTCGGCATCGGGCTGCCATCCAGATCATATAATGAGATGAGCATTTCAGCTCTTGCAGGCTCACTACCGTACACCGGCTTCAAGGTGTTCGGAACCGGCCAAGCGCGCATATCGCCGTCTCCCCGCTCCCAAACTAGCCCAGTCGCTTCTACATCTTCGCCGCAAATTTCTTGGCCTAGGATGCTTGCTGGCAGCGAGACCCCCTGCTCATAAACGGCAAGCAATTCCCGACGTCGCACGATCTTGCCTCGCGCAACGCCGTTTCCGTCATGAAGAATTAAATCTACCGCCTCAACGTCAGGGAACCGTTCAAGAAATGCTTCCGCTTCGCTCACACTTGCCCTCGAGGGGCTCGCGCTATCCATACCGCCTCCAACTGAACCCTAAGGTGCGCAGCGTTTTCGTCACTGGTTATTTTCCTAAGGGATTTCACGTTCTTTTCTGGGCGCTCATCTTACTCTGGCGTTGATCAAGAGTCAGCGGGTATCGATCAAGATTGATGCCGCGACCAAGCAAAACAAAATTCACGGTCTGGCTTCATGTAAACGCCTTTCCCGCCGTGCTTCATACTTTTCAAGCATAGATCGCGTGTTTCGGCCACGGTACCAAAAGACATTTCGATGATCTCTGACACAATCAACGTCTCGACGCTCAATTTCGCGCGCCATGATGGTGAAATTCGTGATGAGGAGTGCCTCCGAGGCACTGGGATCAGCGAGAGGAAAATAAAAGTAGTGGCAGAGTTCGGCATCGTCTTCGCTCTCCCAATACTGACGCAGCGCCTTCTCTCGAGCCTCAGTCAATGTACGGCATGAGAGGATCAAACTCAGAATAGGTAGCCTGGAAAACGTGCATCGATCTTCGGCCAATGACGCCCGCTCTGACCCTTCCACAGGGCCGTTCGCCAGATAGAGCACAGCGCACATTAGCAAAAGTTTACTGGCACCCGAGATGTCTAATGGACCACGCAACGGCGTGAGGAATCTTAAATTCAAACAGGCTGCTTGAGGGACAGGACGGCGAAATCCGAGACCAAATCCAACCCGACACTGATTGCCAAGACCTTAATTAGGAGCTTGGTTCGCCCATCCAACTTGTTTAGCTGGGTTCGAAGCGCCTTTATCTCATGCTCGAGTGCTTCTCGTCCTTCCACTACCACCGAGCGTCCATCGGATACCGCACCTGCCAAAACGGCAGCTGAGCCGAGGCCTAAGCCACCTTGGCCTAACCGCTTCAACAAATTTCTTCGATTCTTATTCATAGGTTGATCTTGTTTCAGACAAAAAACGCAGAACTTTAAGCCTAAGCCAAACCTTCCCAACAACCAAATGCCACCCTACTGACGAAACGCTGAGCCTCCTGGCCAGAATCAGCGGGGCGCCTCGATGACTGCAACGCATACGCATGATCCGTAAGGGTTAGTCCTTGCTTGCAGACTGCTCATCATGCGGTTTTGCTGGCGTGCGATGGGTCGTCTTTCAGGAGCACGTCCGAGCGTCAGAGACCTCAACGCTAAGACGCATCCTCGGAGGATGACACTGATGGCGGAGGTACAAATCCCCGGTATATAAAGTGGCCAAACGCAACGCAAAGCAGGCCATAGGCGGCCAAGAACCCATAAGGTACGCCGAGATAGCCGAGACCAATCCCCACGATAGGTGCCATCGCAAGAAAGTGCCCCCGCACCCAACTTTTGGTCCACCAAGAGATGATCAAGGCACTGACGAACGCAATCACCATCATGATTGAGAAAGCATCCGTCGCCCAAGGGAAGACCTCGAACACCATCAATCCCCCCAGAACCAAAGACAGTACGCCTGCCGCACTGTGAATGATGACATCCCAACCCATGGCGCTGCTCACTTTTAAATTTTGATCTGGAACACACTTTAGCAGCGTGCTTGAAGTGATCAAATCTATTGGCCAAGCGTTCAGCTAGCTTCTAAAACCGACAGGTCACCCAGGCAACCCTTGGGCTTACTCACGAGCGGCCAGAGACAGCAGACGCGGCAAGGCAACGCGAGATCCTGCAGAAGATCGTCATCTAAAAGGCCGCTCAACACTTGGTCACTGCCTCTACGCGAAAGGCGCCCTAGACTTAGAAATGAGACTCGGCATCGTCAATGTAGCGAGACGATTTGTAACCCTTTGTTCAAGGCCCTATCCAAAAACCCAGCGCCACATAACCAAGCGTCGAAAGACCACCCATCAACAATGCATAGGGCAACTGGGTCTTCACGTGATCCATGTGATCAGAGGCCGCACCCGTCGACGCCAGAATCGAAGTATCCGATAGCGGAGAGCAGTGATCACCAAAAACACCGCCACCGGCGACTGCTGCAAGAGAACCCAGGACGAGTGGTGAGAGTTCGCCGTTCGTGAATCCGAAGGCCACCGGCAACGCAATAGGAATCATGATGGCGTAAGTACCCCAAGAGGTCCCAGTCGTGAAGGCGATGAGTGCGCTCATGAGAAAGACCACGGCGGGCAACAACGCTGGAGATAACCAGTCTTCAGTCAGGCTCACAACATACTTTGCGGTGTTTAAAGAAGCGGACAGATCGTTCAAAGCGTAGGCAAACCCGAGAATGATCACGGCAGGCATGATGCCCTTGATGCCAGTCACCGCGGTATGGGTGATTTCGTCCAGCGTAAAGCCCTGCATTCGCATAATGATCGCTAAGGAAAATACCGCCACCATAAATGCTTCCAGGGGCTTGGCGCTCGAGGTCAGAATCACGGCACCTATGGCGAAACCCACCACTAAGAGGACAGGTAAAACAAAATTCAACACGAGGCTCGTGCGCACATGAGAGGCCGCTTCAATACTGGTTAGATCCGTGGCCATCAGCGGCTCTGCGCCATCGGCTAAAAGCTTTCCCTCGCTCTGGGCGCGATGCTCGGCGGCTGCCATCGGACCGAAATCCGGCACCCATTGGCTCGCAATCAAACCAACAAGAAGCACTGACAGAATCGGATAAAAGTTAAAGGGAATCGCCATCACAAACGCTGACATGGCCTCCCCTGCCGAGCTAATCGATCCCATCCCGATCGTGAGCCCTGCGACAAACACCGCCCAACCCGTAATGGGGACAAGAATACTCACCGGGGCTGAGGTCGAATCACAAATATAGGCAAGCTTTTCTCGTGAGATGCGGAACCGATCAGAAAGGCTCCGCATGGTTGAACCGACGAAAAGAGGGCTGAAGTAATCACTAAAGTAGACAAACATCCCCATCAGCCACGCAGTCAACTGAACGCGCGAGCGTGACAGGCTTCGACGCGCCACAAACTGGGTGAAATGATGAATTGCACCCGTTCTTTGGAAGAACGCAATCAAAATGCCAATGAAAAACTCGAGCAAAAGAATCCAAGCAAAATCTTTATCACCCAAAGCGCCTACAAGTAATTTGGGGAACCCGAGCAACCCCTCACCCGCAATGAGAACGCCCACAAAACACGCAGAGGCCAGCGAAAATATCGTGTTCCTCGTCCAGAAAGCCAAGGCAATGGCAATGCCCGCCGGCACGAGGGAGAGCGGACCCACATAAGCTGTCACATCCATCACGAGGCCCTCACAGGGGATTGACTAGGTAACCTCACCCAAACCATTTCCGCTTTAGGTTCAGCGTTCATGTCTGCCCTGCCAGCCTTGCCAAAGTGACGTCGCGTGGAAGCCCACCAAGCGAAACGGTTCTGGGGGCATCCATGATGCCTCACCAAAGAGCGACAACACATCGGGCACCTCATAGCCAAGCGCATGCTCAGCGAGCAATTGACCCAGAAGCATACCCTTCACCGTACCGCCGCCGTTACAACCACACGATGCGTACAAAGACGGTTCAAGTTCACCCCAAACAAGACCGCCATTCAGCGTAAAGCCCACTGCACCCCCCCAAATGCTTTCGAACTCAATTTGGTTTAAATGAGGAAAGCGCCGCTGCAAGCGCAACTTCAGTGCTCGCTCAATCGAACTCGCCTCGCGCTCTTTCTCATAGTCGTGAAGCGATCGAATAAGCAATCGTCCATCATGCGTTCGACGCAATGTACTGCCGAATCGATGCGTCGGTAAGAGCCCCCATTGACTGATCGAGCCGAGACCCGATAACTCGGTTTCGGACAGCCGGCGAGTGAGCCCGGCGTAGGTGTAGACCGCGGCCATACGTGATCGCGCCACGCCGAGTTGTGTTGCGAAAGCATTATTTGCCAGCACAACCTTCTGACACATTAGCCGTCCCTTAGGGGTTTGAACTCGCCAGCCACCTGCAAAAGGCTCGACCGAAAGGGCTTGAGTGTTTTCATACACTCGCACCGTCTCAGGCAAGGTTCTCGCGAGGGCTCTAACAACTGCTGCCGGCTGAGCCAGATAGCAGTCAGGAGAATAAAGCCCGGCCTGGTAAAAATCGGTGCCAAGCTCTTGCTTCAGCTCCCTCGCGCTCAGCCGCCGATAGGTCAGCCCCGCGGCTTTAAGAAAGGCCTCGTATTTCGCAAGCGAAGACAAACCCACATCACTTGCAGCCGCTCGATAGGTCCCTGAGCGGTGCAAATCCCTTGGATCACCAAACAATTTCACCGCATCCGATATCGTCTCCATCGAGGCCCGCGTTAATCGATTGGCCTCCGCCATTATCGAGATTTTCGAGGGGTCGGCATCTTCGGCGAGCGCGATCTCTAACAGAAACCCAGAATTTCGGCCTGGGTTACCCTCACCGATTTCACTGGCATCGATCAGCACAATCTTGGCGTCGGGATCGAGCGCTTGCCAACGATTTGCGCACGCGATCCCAGTGAATCCGGCGCCAATGATGACCACGTCAACATTGAGATTCTCGCCCAGGGGAGGATGGGGTTGTCGTCTGGGCAGGCACTGATTCCAGCCACTCGCTAGTCGATAAGTTGCCAAAGCGCTCTCAGTTTCACTGCTCAGTATGAAGGCTGGTTAAACCATACCACTGGCTTGATAAAAAGGCAGACGAAAATAGTCGGAGAGCCCCCGCATCAGCAGAACGGACAACCAGAGCAGCGCCATCCAGCGCTTGAAGCCAGCCATCAAAGCGCCTCGGATCCATCGTCTATTGATCGCCTCATTCAGACCTGACACTTGGCATTCATCATTCACTCGAGCACCAAGTTATTGCGCTTAGCTCGATAACACCAACGCAGCCGCAAAGAGAGCCAATCCCACGGCCAGGGCGGGAACAAAGCGCAACGCACGCAAGGCCTTCACCGCACCTTGAATCCGCGCGGCTTCGTTCGCTCTGGGGTAAGGTTCTTCGGGGATGCCCTTGCCCAAGAACTCACAGAGCGGACCCCAACCATCGGTCGCGGCATGAACAAGCAAGCGATCCTCCGGAACCAGGGCCTTCACCGCAGCAAGACGCCGCGTCATGAAGTCGCTGGCGTAGGCTCGATCCTCAAATCGAGCTTCAAATTCGTTCTGCCAAATGGTGTGATCGACCATCTCTGTCCAGAGTCGCACCCTTGGCCAGATCAATCGCATCCAGAACGGTGTGCTGGGAACGACTCGATAGATCGTGCTCGCAACACTGTCGTACCAAGCTTCAGGATCCCGATAGGTGAATATCACTTTCGCCTCTGGAAATGCATCGATCAGCTCCCGGTAGTAGGCTGCCGCGGGCCAGTCAACGGCCGCATCAAAGCCGTCAAAGACTTCCTTCCAATTCATAGGCTTGCCCTGAGCGGCCTCGAGAAACCACTTCGATTGCTGCTTTGAACCGATACACGCTTGCATATGATGGCAAGGCCCATAACCCAGCATGTGCAGCGCAATCATCATGGACACTGTACCCGTCCTTCCGGGTCCAACACCGATCACTTTGAGTGTCATTCGTCGTTCTTCCCTCGCGCCGGTTGAGGAAAAACTCTATTGGATTCCTCTCCTTAGGTCCATGCGCGCTGCGCTGGAAGCCCTTGCTTTGGTGCCCGTTACCTGAGATTTTCAAGGCGCGACGCCATCAAATAGCCCATGCGTTGGAGCTCGCGACCCATTGGGCACCGCCGCCTCGATGATTGCTATTCAGGTCTGGAAGAGACCCATCAGAAGTGGCTTGGCCAACCGAGTCGGTAGCGTAATAATCGAGACCAAGTGCCGCCCATCAAGGCTCGGAACTTAAGAGACAGGCTGGGAAGCCCCAAGCGTGCCGGACGCCTCGCAACCGCTGGATTTGAGAGAACTGATGCCAAGCCCAAGTCAACCCATCACACCCTCGAAGTCTCAGACAGCCTCAGGGCAGGCACTAGATGGCATTCGCATTATTGATCTTTCGGGGACGGTTGCCAGCGCCTACTGCGGCAAATGTTTCGCAGATTATGGCGCCGAGGTCATCGACCTTGAACCCAGCACTGGCTTTTCGACAAGGCGGCTTCCTCCTTTCACTGACTTTGGCGATCCCCCCTTGAGTGCCATGCATGCTTACCTAAGCACTAACAAACGCAGCGTGCTGAGAGACGAATTGACTGAGGCCGCATGGGCGAATCTGGTTGATCGCGCCCACTTGGTTTTGACTCACAACCCGAACCAAGTACCTGCACACGTCTCCACCCTCAGTATCGACTGGTTTGGGTCTGGCCCATACGCAGACTACGCCGCCACCGATGCGACCCTCTTTGCGATGAACGGCATGCTGAAAAAAATTGGTCCCGCTGAAGGTCCGCCCTACGCGCCCACCGGATACCAGGCCCAGTTTGTGGGGGGTGCAACTGCCTACCTGCCAGCGCTTGCGCATATTTTGGGTTGCGAAATGGGTAACGAAACACAAGGCGCACGTCTTTACACCAGTCTCTTTGAAGCCATGCTCTGTTTTACCGAACCGGCTGCGGTGGCGTTCTTCAATTCAGGCCTCGATACGGACCGCATGGGCATTAACCGTTTCCCACCCACCTACCCCCTTGGTGTCTTCCCGTGCGCCGACGGCTGGCTCGGCGTCACCGTGCTCACGCCTTCACAATGGCAAAGCTTTTGCCATCTCTTGGACATGCAGGATTGGGCGGATGTACCGCTATTTCAGACCTCGGTGGGTCGACTTGAAGCCTCTGATTTGATTGAACCGAGAATCCGCGACGCGCTGACAGCACTATCTGCCGAGGCGTTGTTTTATCGAGCGCAAGCCGCACGCGTGCCCTTGGCTCGAGTGCCCACGATGGGTGAGTTATTCGAAATTGATCAGTTCAATTCTCGATCGGCCTTCGCTGACGCAACCTTCGATCAAAGCTCGATCAAAGTACCTTCGATGCCTTTTCGCTTGCACCGAACACCCCCGCATTTTGGTGGGCCGGTCCCCAGACTGGGCGAGCACACGGAGCATTTTCAATGAGTCCGCTCTCGGGCATTCGCATTATCGATCTCAGCATGGGCTGGGCCGGGCCACTCGCTTGTCGTCATCTCGCAGACTTGGGTGCCGAGGTCATCAAGGTCGAAAGTTGTGTTCGTTTTGATTGGTGGCGCAGCTGGGAGGCGAC
>CAYZUV010000062.1:0-11454 GCA_964481245.1 uncultured Pseudomonadales bacterium | reverse complement strand
AAGAAACGAGCAGCAAGAAACGAGGTTTTTTCTTTACGGCGCGCTCCTAGCGGGCCGATCGCGCAGGTGCGGGGGAATAACCCAACCCGTGGGATTCTAGATCTAATTCACCTATGCTCTTGGGAGGATTCAAAGAGACCTTGGTGTGACTCATCCGGCCCTCCCAAACGTGATTCTGGGCAATGGCAATCGTCGTTTTTCGGGCGTGACTTCGACCCTATTGCAGGTTCTTCCTCATCAGGTCAGTCGAACTCATGTTGTCATTTTGGGCGCCGCCCATATGCCCGCCGATGCCCAGACGGTCTCGTTCTTCGGTGCCCTCAAATTGCTCAGGCGAGCCGCCGCGGCCAGTCACCCAGTGGTGTTCCACGCACGGCGCAATATCGAGATGGTGCAAGCCCTCTTGCTGAAAAGCCTGGGCGCCAAAACCCTGCGCATTCTTTTCACCTCCACCGCCCAACGGCGTCACAGCCGCTTTACCCGCTGGCTCATGGCCCAAATGCACTGCGTGATTTCAACCTGTACAGCGGCTGCGAGTTACCTAACCGTGCCGCCGTATCAGCTGATTCCCCATGGCATAGATACCAAACGATTTGTCCCACGCGATCCAGGCCTGCCGCCCAAACGTCACGTCTTTGCGGCGACTCACCAAATTTGCATTCTAGGCCGCGTTCGACACCAAAAGGGGGTGGATATTCTCATTGAAGCCGCGATCCCTTTGCTCAAAACCCAGCCTGAGTGGGGCATCCTAGTTGTTGGCGAGATCAAAAAGGAGGACATCGTCTTCGTGCAACGGCTAAAAGATGAATTAGACCGTGAGGGCCTGCTGGGCCGAGTCAAGTTCACTGGATTACAGCCTTTTGCCACACTCCCCGCTTATTTCCGTCATGCGGACATCGTGACCGCGTTGAGTCGCAATGAGGGTTATGGCTTGACGGTGCTTGAAGCCATGGGTTCGGGAACCGCGGTGTTGGCCTCGATGGCGGGTGCCTGGCCCGATATTGTTCAGCATGAACAAAATGGTCTACTGGTGCCCATTGATGATGTTGAGGCCACTCGCACCGCTCTGTCAGCGTTGATGCTAGATCCCGAACTTCGAGCGCGCTTAGCAAAGGCAGCGCGTTCTGACGTCATGGCAAAGTTTGACGTCCGCCACGAAGCACAGACCTTGTGTGCACTCTATGAGCGAATCAGGGCGTTGTAGCGTGGGCGAGCGCTAGCTCTCGAGTTGTTGGATCCCGTTTGGCGTCTCGATCACCTGATGATCACGAACGTGTTTACGTATGGCGTGGTTGGCTGCCCAACCCTCCTTTGACGCATAGCCTCGCGGATGATCCAGATGGACGGTAATCGCGCTGTAACGAATTTGTTTGGGTCTGATCCCAAGATTGACCAAACGCTCGCCAAACTCTCGATCAAGGCCCCCGTACTGCAATCGCTCATCAAATCCATTGACCGATAGGGCATCCGATTTCCAGGCGGATGCATTGTGCCCATTCCAAGTGCTTTTGGTGGGTGTCAATCGATTAAGCCACCTCGACGTCCAAGGCGAAGCCGTAAGCTTCATGAAATTGGTGGAAGCAGGTACACCGGATTGCCGCAACCAGGCTTTATCAAAACAGCGACCAGACTCGATGTCCTCCCGAGAAATCGCTTTGCTTGTGACCAAAGGGAGCTTGAAATAGCCGCCGCTCAAGAAGCAGCCAGGTTCCGCATGCTGGCGATGCACAGAAACAAAATCCGAACGGGGCACACAATCTCCGTCCGTAACCACCAAATACTCGCCTTTGGCTGCCACCACCGCCTTGTTCAAGATTCGGCACTTCTGGAAGCCATCGTCTGGATGCCAAACATGCTGTACCGAAAGGTCTGACTCCCGCTGAAATGCTTCAATCACTGTGCGCGTTGCTTCGCCCGAGCCATCATCGGCGATCACGATTTCGAATCCGCGATCTGATTGGGCGTGAAAGCCCCAGAGCACCTTCTCAAGCCACTCCGGCGAATTGTAGGTTGTGAAAATGACGCTGATGAGCAAGACCGTGATCTCTTAAACAACTCTCGCTATTATGCCCCATTCATAGCCGGTGCCGAGACCGAGTCTGAGGATCCGAGGCATCACGAACTTTGACACGCTCGCCCTTAGAATCTAAACGCCACGCAGCCCCCTATTGGCCAGATCGTGAAGGACCTGATTGACATGAACAAATTGAAAGTGGGCATGGTCGTCGACCCTTGGGACCTTCCTTTCAACGGCACCGTTGTATCAGCCAGGCGATTCGTTGCGGCGCTCTCAGATCAGGTCGATTTTCGAATCCTGATGACTGCATCGACAGGAGACGACCTACCCTCCGGCGCAGTCTTGTTCGAGAAAGTTTCCATTCCTTTCGTGAATCGCATCATCGACCGGATGCAAGCCCCGGTGGCGAAGCCCAACACCACCCGCTTGGATGAGCTCATGCGATCCATCGACGTCTTGCATGTCCAATACCCGTTCTTTCTGGCGTTCGCTGCCATCCGAGCCGCGCGCAGAGCGGGCGTGCCCGTGATCAGTTCCTATCACGTTCAACCAGAAAACATTCTTCAAAATCTAGGCCTCGGTGGTCCGGGGCTCGTGCCTGCTCTTTATCGCCTGTTTGTATGGGCGTTTTATAATGCGGCCGACCATGTGGTTGCACCCTCTCATTTTGCAGCGAACCTCCTTCGACGGCATGGTACAAAGACTCCGATCACGGTCATCTCCAACGGGATCACAGACCGATTTTTCGACAGCCAGCCGCGACAGCCAAGACCCGCGGGGCGCCCCTTTCGTCTGCTAAATGTGGGTCGCCTTGCGCCCGAGAAGCAGCAACATCTGATCATCGATGCTGTCGCCCAGTCTCAGAATCGAGACCGATGCGAATTACGAATTGTCGGCTCAGGTCCCAGAAGGGAGTATCTACAGCGGTTGGCCAAGGCCCGAGGCGTTAAAGCTGACATCGGCCCCTGTTCAGACAATGAGCTTCTGGCGCTTTATCGGCATTGTGATGTTTTTATACAAGCCAGCACCGTCGAACTTGAAGGCATGAGCGCACTCGAAGCCATGGCCATGGGTTGCCCTGTCCTCTTGCATCGATCGAGCACCAGTGCCTTGGGCGAACTTCCCGTACAGGCGCATGCTTTTTTTGAAGGCCCCTCATCCAAGGCACTTACCCAACGGCTAAACCAAGTACTCAGCGATGACGCTCAGCGTGCCGCGATGGGAAAGCACAATTTGATGGCTGCACAAGATCGCAGTCATGCGGAATGCGCGGCTCAACTATTGGCGCTCTACCGAGAGATAGGCGCTCAAGACCAGCAACTAACGCAACTCGCCGCGGGCTAGATTAACCATGATGGCGCAACTGACTGAACGCTGGTGGCTATTTGTTTCCAAGTGGCATGCTCAAATCATATGGGTGACGGTGGCAATGACCTTATTGTCACTCGTCACTTTTTTAAAATGGGGCAGTTTGAATTCCGATCTTGGACAGCTGATCCGCCCAGATTCACGCCTTGATTGGTATCAAGCCAATGAGCGCTTCAAGCGTGACTTTCCGCAGTTTCAGCAAACCGCGCTGGTGGTGATCTCGGGAGACGACGCGCGGATCATAGAGCAGACCGCCCGCGATTTATCTGGTGTTCTTAGGACGAGCGGCAGCTTCTCCTCTGTCTTTGCGCCGGGTGTTGATCCCTATATTGAAACCCACAAGCTGTATTTTCTTGGCCTTGACCAACTTGAAGAATGGAAAAAAGGGGCCGACTACAACTACCCCAGCGTGCTTCGTTTGGCGGATGAAACCAGCTTGAATAATCTTGCGCTCACAATCGCAGATTTCGTCACCGCAAACCCGGGTCTGCCGCTACCCATCTCTCTCAGTAGCGGTCTGGATATGTTCCAACATGAATCGCCAGCCGATTTCTCAATCTTCTATCCGCTCGTTGACCCCGACCAAACGTCGTTCACTGAACTCATCGTAGTGCAGGGTATCCAGAGGCTCGATCAGCCATTGCCAAATGCCGAAATTGTCGCCTCGCTCGAGTCATTGATCGCGCCCTTTGTCATTGCCGGAAAGGTTGATATTGCGCTCACAGGAGAAGTGGTCCTCGCGCACGAAGAGATAGGCGCAGCGCTTTCCGGTATCGAGATCGCAGGACTTATATCACTCATTCTTCTGGCGCTAATCCTAGGAATTGGGCTTCGATCATGGCCCCTCATCACGATCATCTTCGTTAAGCTCCTCCTCGGCACGGGACTCACGCTAGGGCTTGCAACGATCATCGTTGGCTCCTTTAACACCTTGTCCATGCTCTTTGTGGTGATGTTTTTTGGGCTTGGCATCGATTTCTCTGTTCACTATATTTTGCGAGTCATGGCAGAGGGACGAATCGATCGCGCCTCGCTAAGCCATGCGTTTCGCGACACATCGCCAGCACTCGCGCTCTGCACAGTGACCTCTGCCATTGCGTTCCTTTCGTTTGTACCCACGTCTTATCGTGGTCTCGCTGAGTTAGGGCTCATCTCTGCTTGCGGAATGGTCATCGCGCTTTTGCTCACGTTATTTTTTATTCCCTCTGCTTGCCTTTATTGGACTCAGCGTCAGCAACCTCAAAACCTTGCCCGATTTCAGCAAGGCCTACCAAAGCAGGGTTATTGGCCAACCAACACGATGGCTCAAGGCATCTTGATCGGCGCGCCGCTGCTACTGGCTTTAGCCATGGCGATGACCTTTAACTACAGTGTGCTCAGCATGCGTGACCCTGACTCAGCAGCGATGCGAGCGCTTGTCAAATTACAAGAGGCCGGACTCAGCACGGACTATAGTATCCAGGTGCTGGCGGAGAACACCGAAGAAGCGGATCGGTTAAGGCGCTTACTCGAACAGAAAGAAACTGTCGCATCCGTCACTACACCACGGGATTTGGTCCCCAGCGGTGGTGAGGCAAAAGCAAACGTTCTCGCCGATCTCGAGACGAAGTATCGAGAAATAGAAATCTTGGCACCGACCCAGTTGGACCCAAGTGATATGCAATCAGCGAACCAGATGGTCAAGGACTACGTTGGCGAGATGCTCTTGGGGCTCAATCAGAATGACGCGGCGCCCCTGGTCCGACTCTTGAGTGTCATCGCTCACTACGAGCAGCATCCATCGCAGCGCGTCGCAATAGAGCAGGCCTGGCAAGCAACGCTTGAGAGAGAGCTCGAAAGACTCTTGACCATGTTGGGCGCAAGTCCACCGCGCCTTGAGTCACTCCCAAGCACCTTCAAATCAAGACTGATTTCGCCCCATGGCGAGCATCTCCTGACGATTTCACCGAGGATTGCGTTGACCGATCGAACTCATAGTGATCGCTTCGTCGCAGATGTCCGATCAGTGCGAGCGGAGGCGGCAGGCAGAACCATGGTGGAATGGGGCATTGGGCAAGTAGTGGTTGATGCGTTTGCTCAAGCGATCGTGACCACGCTCCTCGTTGTTCTCGCGCTGCTCTTTCTCTATTTCAAACGTTTGACGCCCGTTCTTCTGGTGATGGTGCCAATCGGCTTAACGATGATTTATACGTTGGGCATTGCCCAGGCCATGGGACTCAGTCTCAACATGGCGAACATCTTGATGATCCCGTTGGTGACCGGCTTGGGTGTCGATACTGGCATTCACCTCGTTCACCGATACGAGCACCCCAGCACATCCCGAGCGACGGCAGCCACTCATCGGGCGGTGATCATTAGCGGGCTGACGACCTGCGGCACATTTTTCTCACTTTCGTTTAGCCCCCACGGCGGTGCCGCATCCATTGGTCTATTGCTGACGCTGGCGATTAGCACGCTACTGATCATCAGTCTTTCGGTGTTACCCTTCCTGCTCCGGTCACTGGGGATCCCACGCCTTCGCGCGTAACTGAACCGACATGATTCAGATTTCCATCTCTTCTAAACGATTGCTTATGATCGGCCTGTTAATTGGCTTGATCATCGCGGCGCCGCCTGCGGTTGCGCTGATTGTGGGCTCGAGCTTCGCATTTGCCCTCGGCAAGCCCGATGGCGTTTTTGACATCGCACGATTCGCGCGCATCTGTCTTCAAAGCGCCATTGTATTGCTGGGACTCAACATAGAGATGAAAGAAGTGATAACCACGGGCGGGATGTATCTCGGAGTGGGCGCTCTTTATATTTTACTCGCCTCGGGCTTGGGCCTCTTCCTCGCGACTCTCTTTGGTTTGTCTTCGACCGATCGAACCCTGATCACCAGCGGCACAGCCATTTGTGGGGGCACGGCAATCAGCTCAGTTTCGCCACTCATTGGCGCAAAAGCCGAAGAAACCGCCTGCGCCCTCGGCGTAGTTTTCCTGCTTAACATGATTGCATTGGTGATCTTTCCTTGGATAGGAAGCGTCGTCGAGCTCTCCCAGAACCAGTTTGGCGTCTGGGCCGCGCTTGCCATTCACGATACGTCCTCTGTGGTCGGCGCAGCGCAAACTTATGGTCCCCAGGCCGCTGAGACCGCGACCATCGTCAAACTCACGCGAACCTTATGGTTAATCCCGCTGCTCTTGCTGCTCAGCTTTCGTTTTAATCAACCGGGTCGGCGCATCCAAATCCCTTACTTTGTGTTGCTGTTCGTCATTGCCTCTATCATCGGTTCCTTCACTCCATTAACAATGTCGGTGCGCACCATCATCAGCGACGCAAGCCATGGTTTGTTGGTCGCCGCTTTGTTCTTCATCGGTGTACAAGTCGATAGAACAGCTATTCTGACGATGGGTCATCGTGTACTTGGACACGCCGTCACGCTCTGGCTCATGCTCATCCCCTGCGCGCTTGGGATCGCGCTTGTCATCGAGGATTAGCGACTCAGGCCACGAAACTTTTAGCGTTGCGTCTTTGCGTTGGCCGATGCTTCTTGTCGAGCTCTTCGCTAAGACGCAGAAGCTTCTTGCGCGGACTCGTGACCCTGAAAGAGAGCTGTGCGAACATCTCATGCAGTCAAAGCATTCACCGTTCGTTTCATGAAAATTTCAACCAGTATTACGGGCATCGAGTATCAGGACTTACCTGACCATTTAGCCCATTTAGAAGCGGCAGGTTTCACCAGTGTCACCACCCAAGAAAATCGGCTGAATCCGTTCTTGCCACTCTCGATCGCCGCTGCCTCAAGCCGCTCGTTGGAACTCAGAACCTCTGTTGCCATTGCCTTCGCTCGAAGTCCCATGGTGACCGCTCAGATCGCTTGGGAGTTGAGCCGCGCATCCGGCGGACGATTTGTCCTAGGGCTTGGCAGCCAAGTCAAAAGCCACATCGAACGGCGATTTTCCGAGCCCTGGTCGGCTCCTGCCTCGCGGATGAAGGAGGTTATCCAGGCTTTAAAAGCCATCTGGCACAGCTGGCATTCCGGCGATCGCCTGAACTTTGCCAGCGAACATTTTTCGTTCAATCTCATGACCCCGAATTTCACTCCGCCAGCGCTCGAGGGACCGCCACCCCCCATTCATATCGCCGCCGTGGGACCCGCGATGCTCCGCCTTGCCGCCCGCGAATGTGATGGTGTCATGCTGCACGCCTTTTGCTCGAAGGGCTATCTAAAAGACACCATTTTGCCGCTGCTTCATACAACGCTCGAACAGCAAGGACGATCTCGATCGGATTTCGAAATCTCTGGCGGCGGTTTCATCGTCACAGGCAAAACTGAAGAACAAATAAGACGGCAATTCGAATGGGTCCGATCAAGGATCGCTTTTTACGGTTCAACGCCTGCCTATTGGCCAGTGCTCGACGCTGCTGGCCAATCAGGTTTGGGCCAAGAGTTACTCACACTGTCAAAATCTCAAGCTTGGGATACGATGACCGCTTTAATCGACGATGATGTGGTGCACGAATTTGCTGCGGTGGGAACCTATGACGCGTTGCCAAAAGCGATTGAATATTATTTTGGCGGATTAGCCGACAGCATCGCCGTCGACCCCACGACCCCGGCTGAGCAGATCAAAAAGATTCGCAGTCTTTCAACAGGCGCCGACGCATGAATATCGCGGTGCTTGGCGCTGGCAGTTGGGGCACGACACTCGCTCATCTAATGTCCAGGAAGCACGTTGTGCGTCTTTGGGCTCGCTCAATCGAATCAGTAAACGAAATTAACCAAGCCAGAACGCTGAAGCGTTACTTAGGCGACGCCCACCTGCATTCTCAGCTCCAGGCCATGATAGACATCGAACAGGCAACGTCTGGCGCAGATTTCGTCATCATGGCGATCCCCTCTCAGAGTTTTGCCAGCGTACTGTCACTCGCTGCGCCCTTCATTCGAAAAGGCACGCCGATCATCAGTGTTAGCAAAGGGCTTGAACTTTCTAGCCTTCGACGGATGACCGAAATCATTCGATCTGAGTGTCCAGAGATGCCCGCGGGCGTGCTCACTGGCCCCAACCTTGCCACTGAAATCATGGCGGGCTTCGCTGCTGCCAGTGTGTTGGCATTTGACGATGAGGCGCTCACAGCGAAGTGGCAGGATGCCCTGCATACCCCCCTCTTTCGCATCTACCGCAACACCGATGTGATTGGTTGCGAAATCTGTGGCGTGTTGAAAAACATTATTGCCATCGCAGCAGGCATGGGTGATGGTCTTGGCGCCGGGGACAATACGCGTTCGGCGATAATCACCCGCGGGCTGGCGGAAATCTCACGGTTGGGCGTTGCCCTGGGCGCGATTCCTGAGACGTTTTATGGGCTCGCTGGCATGGGCGATCTTGTCGCGACCTGCACCAGTGATAAATCTAGAAATCGAACGGTTGGTTTTCGGCTGGGCCAAGGCGAGAGCATGGAACAAATTCTTTCATCTATGTTCATGGTCGCCGAGGGTGTCAAGAGTGCGGATGCCGTATTGTCGCTCGCCGCGTCAACATACATCGACATGCCCATTTGTACCGAGGTTGGTCGGGTGATCCGCGGCGAAAGCGATGCAAGACGCGCTTTTCGAGAGCTACTTAAAGCTGAAATTGGCGCAGAAGCTGATCCTTTTTGATACCAATTTAACACCAAGGGCAATCATGGGCGCGATCACTCAATCAGCGGGCGCCATTAGGAAGTGACCGACGAACCAAGACTCACCCCCTTCATACGCGAACAGTGCCTCACACGCCATCACAAACATTCGCCACCTTTGCCATTGCCTCTGCGGCGCGTCAGGGTGCTGACCCCGCCCTAGGGCTTTCAGCATTGGCTCGCGATACTGATCCAAATTCTCCAACCAATGGGCACACGTCTGCGCGTAGTGTTGACCGTTCACTGCCCATGACGCTTCCAGCGATAGATCGCTCTGAAAAAAACTGGGCAGGTCGAAACTGGGCATGAGGCCGCCAGTAAAGAAATGACGAGCCATCCAATCCCCATCCCCTTGATCCTCAAAAAAATAAGGTTGATTGCGATGACAAAAAATATGGAAGAATAGCTTCCCTTTGGGTTTTAACCAGCCTCTGACTCTGCGGAACAGCTCTTCGTAATTCCGCATATGTTCAAACATTTCAACTGACACCACACGGTCAAAGGTCTGATCGATCTCGAACGAGCGCATATCCGCCGTGATGACAGTAATGTTATCCAAGCCTCGAGCGGTTGCTTCACCATCGATATAAGCTTTTTGACTCGCTGAATTGCTAACCGCAATGATCTGACTGTTTTTAAAGCGTGCCGCCATTGCAAGCGTCATCGATCCCCAGCCGCAGCCCAGCTCCAAAATCGACTGACCATCTTCGAGAGCTGCTCTATTCATCGTAAGGTCTAGCATGGCAGCCTCTGCCTCGCCGAGCTGACATCCCGTTTTGGGGTACCAAGCAGAGCTATATTTAAGATGTGGGCCTAGCATAGAGACGAAAAATTCTGATGGAACTTCGTAATGCTGTTCGTTAGCCTCATCGGTTGCGATCGCGAGCGGCACCTCTCGCATCGCTTCAACAAAGGCGCGCTTGCCGTCCGTTGTTGCATGGTGTTGGTCTTGTTTGAGCCGCTGGCGAAGCAGGTGACGAATCGCCACTTTGATCAGTGAATCTGGAATCCAGCCCTTTTCTGCCGCCTCGATTAAAAACGACATAATCATGAGCGAGTCTCTCGAAAATCGGACTTGTGAAATCGCAAGTGCACGAGCCCCGTTGCACGCTCGAGAAAACCAGCTTCACAATAAGCCAAGTAAAACGCCCACATTCGCAAGAAGTTTTCGGACAGTCCACTCGACACCATCGCCCCGCGCTGCTCAAAAAAGGCTTCTCGCCACGCTCGCATTGTTCGAGCGTAGTGTGATGTGAGGTCCTCCAGCCCATAACACCTCAGCCCGAAGCCGGCCGAAGAACCTATACGGACCAGTTCCGCCGCACTCGCTAACGCGCCCCCTGGAAAGATGTACTTTTGAATAAAATCTACCGACCGACTGGCTGCGAGAAATCTCGATTCAGCAATGGTGATTGCCTGGATCAGCAGACTCCCAGTGGGTTTTAGAAGACGCGAGCAGGTCTCAAAGAACATTGGTAGATATTTCAAACCAACGGCTTCAATCATCTCGATGGACACGAGCTTGTCGTATTGACCTTTCAGCTCGCGATAATCGTCTTTTAACAAGGTAATGCGGTCGCCCAAAGATCGCTCCTCGATCTGTTTCTTTGCGTACGCGTACTGGGCATCACTGATCGTTGTGGTGGTTACATGACAACCAAAGCGCTCAGCTGCGTAAATTGCGAAACCGCCCCAGCCAGTACCGATCTCAATCACGCGATCGTCAGGACAAAGGGCGAGCTGCGTGCCGATATGCTCGAACTTGTTCAACGAAGCAGCCTCCATAGAATCGTCATCGCGCTTAAAGACACCAGCCGAATAACTCATGGTTGGATCCAGAAACAACGAAAAAAAGTCGTTCCCAAGATCATAATGTGCCGCGATATTTTTTTTGCTCTGCGCGATGGTGTCGCGATTGAAGAAGTGATGTAACCGGCGCAAAGGCTTCTGCAAAAGATTCAAGCCACCCTCAAGCGATTCAAGCACGGCACGGTTAGCCAGGAATAGGCGAAGCAGACCAACCAAGTCATCGGTATCCCAGTCTCCCGCCATGTAAGCCTCGGCAGCGCCAATGGGTCCACCCAATATCATCTGCCGATAGGCTCTTGACCTTTGGATGCGGACCATCTGCGCCGGCGCATCCAATTGCCCGATATCCAGCACGATTTCGCGTCCTTCCAGAATTTTGAGATGACCTTCGCTTAGACCCGAAAGCCGACTCAGCAGCGCACGCCGAAAGAGACTGTGCTGTCCAGCGCTCGATCCCAATGACGCTTTCGGCAACCGAATATTTGCTTCTTTCATTCCCCCTCCTTCATTACCCAACCTGATCAAGCGCCAAAAAACTTGCAAGGACGGCCTCTTTCATTTGAGTCCTTTCTACTTCTTAGAAGGCACTTTTTCATGAG
>CAYZUV010000061.1:9498-11549 GCA_964481245.1 uncultured Pseudomonadales bacterium | reverse complement strand
AAACGATTGGGCATGTCTGGACCGCGCTTGAAGGTGAGGGGTGAGAACTGCATGCTGCCTCCGAATTTGTGCGCGCGCAGCTTATCACACTGACGGCTATAGCCTCTGTCTCGAATGGGCTGGGTGAAGGGGTCGCGGAAGGCCCCTCGACCGGGCGCTGATTGCTTTACGGTCGCTGGGCGGCCGCGCTGTCTACCTGAGCGAGCAAAGTGTTCATCTCTCTTTGAGACCGCACGCGCAACCAGTGAAAATGAGGGCAATCTTCAGAGCTCATGGCGCCTTGGTAGCGGGCGCGGATGGTTTTCAGATTTGAAAGGGACCACCATAGGATGGAGTCCTTTGAAAAAAAAGATCGGGTGAATGACTCTCGATTTCCGCTCCACAGGACCTCGCGAAAGAGCGCCCGTCGTAGCGTGCGCGTTAAAACTTGCCAAAACACCCGCCAGAAGGGCGGGTCGAGCCAAATCACCAGCGTTACGTCACGCCACTTGATTGAGCGGGTCCGATCGTAGTTGCCATCGAGGACCCACGACGGTTGACTGAGTTCTGTCTTGAGTTTTGGCAGAAAGATTTCATCGGGGGTCTCAGACCAATCGGGCCCCCAAAAAAGCGCATCGATTTCAATAAGTGGCCGCCCGAGCCGTTCAGCCAACTGGCGTGCCAGTGTTGATTTGCCGCTGCCGCTACTGCCGACCACATTGATGCGCGCCCAGTCTGAAGGCCGCAGCCGATCAAGGCGCTGGTGGAAGGCTTGGGTGTCCAGGATGTCTTGCGTCACGTCGATCGCGAAATAGGGGTTTGCCTGGCCGGCCGCCAGATCCGGTAAATCCCAATCGTGAACAAAGGCACAATAAAGACGACAAAGTAAGCCCAGGCAAGGGCGCTGTAGCCCTCGGCAATCAAGCGTGTGATACCGAACTGGGCAAGCAATATCGCGACCACCATTGCGGCGCCTGATATCAACGCCTTTTGTAGTGGGGTCAGTAGCGGCTTTGATTGCTCCGCGAGCTTGCTGTCGATTCGCTCAATAAAGCCTTGAAGGTTGCCTGCGCCAGATTCAATGAACGTGCCCATCAGCATAATCAGGTAAGCGAATTTCAGTGCATCCTGTTGCAGAAGATCAAAGATGGTATAGATCGGTAATGATGCCTCGAGGATCGCAGGGTAGTGACCACTGAAGCTAAGGTGTAGTCCGAGGCCCGGTGTAAGCACCAAAAGGGTGCCGATGAGGCCTGACAGGATGGCTTGCCTACGGGTCTCGATGGCTTGGGCACAATAAAGAATGACAGGGATCGCAGGCGAGTTGTAAAACGTGTATTGCAAGGCACTGAGTGCAATCTCGCCGCGTGGCGAATCCCCTTCAGTCCTCAAGGTCGGAGCCAGATCGATATTCACCGCCACCACCACGAGGTAGATCGCGAGTACCGCGAACAAGTAAAAACTCCAGTAAGCCAAAATTAAGGTCACCACCTGGCGACCGAAAAAGAGCAAGACCACCACCAGGGACAGCATCAGTCCGGCGCCCCAAGCTTCGGACAGACCCCATTCGTCACGGGCGATTTGCCCAGCCGCAGCGCCAATGACGGCGAGGACCAACATGAACATGATGATCAACACGATCTCAAACAAGAACCAAGCCCTGCCGAGCAGTAACTGAAAAAAAGATCGATAGTCGTAAACACGATATTGCCTCGAGATTTCAAGGCAGAGGCAAAAGACGAGCGCGAAACTCGCAAATGCGATACAAAAACCGAGCCAGCCAGCTTGGATACCGTGTCGGGTGAAATACTCCACCACTTCCCGACCCGTACCATAACCACCTGCGACAATGACGGATTGCAAAATGAGGCCAGGCAGGAGGTAAATTTTGAACCATCGCACGACACGACTCATGACTAGACCCTACGGTTTGCTGTACAGCGCTTTGTTTTATGTTCCATGGCTGAGTCGTCTAATGGGCGTCTTGTGACGTAGGCTTCACGGCTGGATTTTGCGTCTCTGAAGCCAGAGCCGCCACCCTTGATAGAGCCGGCCTAGGCCGCGTCGACCTA
>CAYZUV010000061.1:0-9398 GCA_964481245.1 uncultured Pseudomonadales bacterium | reverse complement strand
ACTCGCAAGACCCTCAGTCGCCCGCGCCCCGATTCTTTTATGGTTGGGCGATTGTGGCCATTTGCATGCTGCTTGGATTCCTCGGTACAGGCTTCTTTTCCTACTCCAGAGGCGTTTTTCTACCCTCATTAGCGGAAACGTTAGCTGAGGGTAGTCGACTGAAGATCTCACTCGGTTTCAGTTGGTCTGCCATTGTGGGCGCATTGATCTCTCCCGCCTTGGGCAAGTTTCTCGATCGTCACTCGCCGAAGCGGGTGATTTTGATCGGTGTTTCATTGGTGTCGATGTCTTATTTGTTTTTGGGCAGCGCCCAAACACTCTGGCAGTTTTATTTGATCATCGGGTTGGGGTTCGGGGTCGGCATGAGCTGTATGGGGGGTATGGCCTGGCATCGCTGCATTATCTTCTGGTTTGATCATTGGCGAGGCAGGGCTATTGCCTTCGCGGTCATGGGCGCGTCTCTGGCCGGCATTATGATGCCGCCACTGGTCACTGCGCTGGTCGATGCCTACGGGTGGCGCGTCGGATATTACATCTTTGCCGCCTCAACTTTCGTCTCTCTGTTCCCTGTTGTTTATTGGTTTATGAAAGATCGGCCAGAGGACATCGATGAAGTCCGCGATGGTCGACGCTATGTCCAGTCGCATCAAGCTGATCAGGTCACTATCAAGGAAGATGGGAAAGTATGGACCTGGCAGTTGCTGCTCAGAAGTCGCGCGTTCTGGAGTATTGGTCTGATTTTTGGCTCCATGGTGTGTGTGTTCACCGCGGTGATGCTGCACCTCTTTGGTCATCTTTTAGACCTGGGTCTGTCGACGCAAGAAGCGGCTCTCATTTTGTCGATCACGGCGATGTTTGGCGCGCTCGGAAAACCGTTAGTCGGCTGGCTCTCAGACACCTTTGGCGCTCGATTCACGATTTGGCTTGGGCTGCTGTCACAGGCCCTTGCGCTCCTTTTGTTCACAGAAGCGACGTCGTTTTGGAGCTCGGCGCTTGCTGCGAGCGTGTATGGCTTTGGCTATTCGGGCATGTCGCCCATGCGAACATTCGCGATGTCGACAAGTATTGGGAGCCACTCCTTCGCGCTCGGGACAGGTGTGCTGCGCTGGGTAGAGTTGCCTTTTGTGCTTGTGGCCTCGCCGCTCGCAGGATTCATCTACGATGCGACGGGCTCTTATCAGATCGCATTTTCGATTCTATCTGGATTGCTTTTGGTGGCTTGCATCGGGCCTTTTTTTATCAGTGTCGGCGGTGCGGCAGAACGTAAGCGTCGGCAGCTTGAGATGGGTGGTTCAGCCTAGGCGCAACCCGAGGCGAGTTCTGTGTCTTGCGGTAATAAGATGGAACGGATCGCCAAACAGAGGGCATGGTATCAGTCGAGAACCCTGACGATCACCTCAATGAGTGCGCCTGAGCCGCGATATCAGGAGGCTTTGGTCGACACGCGATCGGTGGTAGATTCGATGCCAAGAGGAGGGTCTATGGAACCGCTCGCGCACCAACTGGAGTATCTCTCGGATCGTTGGCTCAGCATTGCCTCTGAAACCCTAACGGCATTGACTCAGCAAGCGGACGACTTGCCGACCTTTGTGATTTCAGAGTCGTTGACGAATGCGCCCTCTCACCTGGGCTGGCCGAATAATGTGGCCAGCTGGAGTGCGCGCTTTGATGGCCAAGGCATCGTGGTGGATCGAACATTTGTACCCACGGCCGATTGGTCTCGGCAGGGGGCCTATCAAGCCGCATTGGTTGCAGGGCAAACCATCGGCATGAATGTGCCTGAGGTGGCGGCATTCGCTCAGCGTGAAACGAATCATTGGTTTGGGGACGCGGCAGTCAGCGAGACCTTGAGGGAGAGCGATGAGTCACTTGTGCGACTCATCGGGAATTTTCGGGATCACATGGCGCGGCGGACCGTGGAGAATCCGGATATCGCCCACCGCGTCACCGCGCTAGGAATGACCCGCCATATCAAGGAACTGTTCGACCAGGGATATACGGTGGTGGAGCGCGCCATTTCCCCGGAATTCGCCGATGCTTTGAGAGAAGAGACCATTCGTGCGGTTCGATCTCACCAGAATCCCTCCAGAAGTCTGAATGGCCTGCTGTATCATGGGTTGGTGTTTGAGCGCCTGGTGCAGAACCCTCAGTTAATGACATTGATCGATGCCTCGCTGGGGCGCGGCGCGGTTATCGCGTCGATCAGTGCGCTGTGCAAAGGGCCCGGAAAGGGCGTGATTCCTTTGCACACTGATTACGCGCAGGTGCCTGAACCCTATCCTGATTACTCGATGACCGGTGTGGGCGTTTGGGCGCTTGAGGATTGGACGGTGGCGTCTGGGCCAACCTGGATTATCCCAGGGAGTCACCGATTGAAGCGAGGTCCAAAGCCAGGTGAGAACCCGCCTCCGGGCGTTGCCATCGAGATGCCCAAGGGCTCGGTCGTCTACTTTCATCAGGGGGTATGGCACTGGCAGGGTGATCGAGAATTGCCTGGCGAGCGGGTTAGTATCCACGCCCATTTCAATCGCGGCATCTTGCGATCTCTTGAACCGAAACGGATCGACGTCCAAATGCTGCATCGCAACAGCCCCAGGCTAGGTGAGATGCTGGGTGAGGACGACTGGTTCGATAAGCTCTCAGCCGACGGGCGCGACTACAAGCGACTGGAGCATATGATTCGCTTAAACCGCTTTAATGACGAGGGCGTTGCGGCGATTTTGGCGGGCGCCGCATGAACCCGAGAGATGTCTTTGCCGAGGAGGGGGTGGTTCATCTTCCCAATGCGTTGTCCTCTCGAACATTGGCGCTGGCAGAAGCGGCCTATGATTGGAGCCTTGCGCATCCTGGTCCGGGAGCGTCACGGCTGCCGAATCGCAGCAGCGGGCTCTTTTATCAAGACTTAGCGAATCCCAAAGCCTTTGCGGCCTACGATGCGTTGATTCGCCAGCCCGATATTCTCGATTGCGTGCGCTCGATATGGCGGACTGACGATGTGTGGTTCATGTACGAGCAGGTGTTTAAGAAATCGGGGGAGGAAACAAGACGCACCCCCTGGCATCAGGACACCTCTTATTTACCGGTCATGGGCCAGGATCTGGTCGTCATGTGGATGAGTTTTGAACCCGTGGAACTGGCGGCGACCCTGGAATTTGTTGCTCGGTCGCATCAAGGGCCGCTCTATGATGGGTCGAGCTTTGACGTGAGTGACGATACCGCCCCCCTTTACGGCGATGGCTCTATGCCTCGTTTACCTGATATCGAAGCGGATCGATCTCGCTTTCGGATCCTTTCTTGGGCAACGAAGCCAGGGGATGTGGTCATGTTTCATCCTTCGGTGCTGCACGGGGGTGGTGCAACTCATGGGGATCAGATTCGCCGCACCCTGTCCTTACGGTTTTTCGGGGAGGACGCGGTCATAGCAGCCCGTCCAGGGCGAAGGCGTCGACTCTCTGAGCCGGTTCGCAATCGGCATGATCAGGCGAACCCTGATGAACATCCCTTGAATCGAATGCGCGAGGGTGCGGTTGGTGCACCTTTTCGAGATCCTGCTTTCCCAAGGCTGAGCCAGTAACACGGGGTTGTTCTTTGAGAGGCGCGAGCCGTAGTCACTCGGTAAAAGAGAATTCAAAGCCAGTCATGAAGAGTCAAGTTCCGCAGATCAAAATCGACGACAGTGACCAGCTCCTTAGGACGATTCAGCATTGGGGTGCGGCAATCGTCCCTGATGTCTTTTCGGCTCGGTGGTGTGATCAGCTGATGCGTGACTTCGCAACGCCATTATCCGCGTTGACACTGGGCAGGGATCAACTGGGCTATCGCTCGGGCTTTTATGGCGACGCGACCAAACGACTGCACGGCCTGTTTAGGTGGTCGGAGCGACTCAGCGAGATGGTGCTTCACCCACCGCTGATGAATCTCATCGAACGATCAGTGCGCCTAGAGAGCCAAGCGCGCGCTCTTCGGATCAGCAATGTCGAACTGATGGTGATCTATGAAGGCCAAGCGGCCCAAGTTCTGCACAGGGATAATGTCTCTTGGTCGCTTGATCGGTTGGCACGTTGCCCCGCGCCGCTGCTGAATGTCATCGTCGCGCTCAGCGATTTTGCGGCGGACCGCGGGGCAACTCGCGTCATACCGGGTAGTCATCGCTGGCCCCGTGAAATGAAGCCAGAGGTGAATGCTGCCATACCTGTCGAAATGGGTCAGGGCTCGGTGCTCTTATACTCCGGGAACCTCTGGCATGGGGGTGGCGCGCATGCAGGCGGCCCGCTCAGGGCGGGCTTGTACATCGGGTGGATCCCGAGCTGGCTCAAACCGCTCGAAAACCACCTGGCCACCAACGGGGCAGCAGCGTTTGACCGATTACCAGGCGAACTTAAGGCCTTGCTCGACGTCGAGCAGTCTGGATTTACGGTCTATGCCTAACGTCTCGCGTTTAGAAGTGATGTCGGTCAGTCATGAGGCCTGACGGGTCGAGTTCGCAAGCACCTCTGGCACGATTGCGACGAATGGGTCTGGCGTTCCGTTGCTGGATTGACCCTGAATGTGGCGCGCTCGCGGGCAGTGTGCATGAGCGGCACTCATCGATCCTTCGATGACACGAGATCATGGGTCTTGCTAGAAGAGGACCCGTCCGAACTGATCTGATGAGGGAGGCCTTATCAGACGGGCCTCATCAAAGATAAATGTGAGAAGAATGATGCGTATGGGTGACGACGAAAACTCGGGCAAAGTGACCGATGTTGGCGGAACTGAAACTAGCAGAGGCGGCCCTCATCGATCCTTCGCTTTCAGCATTGTGTTTTTTACTGCGTTAATCGACTCCATCGGCTTTGGGATTATCTTGCCAGTCACCCCCGATTTGCTGATGAGCGTATCGGGTGAGACGCTTTCTTCTGCCGCCGTGTACGGCGGATGGTTAATGCTGGTGTTTGCGGGGATGCAGTTTTTTGCCATGCCGGTGCTGGGCAACCTGTCGGACGCCTTCGGACGAAAGCCTGTACTGCTGATTAGTCTTGCGGTGCTGGCGGGGAATTATCTGCTCATGGGGTTGGCAGAGAGCTTGACCCTGCTTTTCGTTGGACGACTGCTCTCGGGCGTGGGTTCGGCAACGTTCAGTACCTGCAATGCCTATATCGCGGATCGAACGACGAGCGATGAGCGTGCCCAGTTCTTTGGTTTGATGGGCGCGGCCTTCGGCATGGGCTTTGTCATCGGGCCGGTGGTGGGTGGCTTCCTTGGTGAGTTTGGGCCACGAGTGCCATTTTTTGTCACCGCAGCGTTGATTACGGTGAATTTGCTGCTAGGACTCGCTCTCTTACCCGAGTCACTGCCGTCGAACTTGCGTCGACCTTTTCAGTGGCGACGAGCGAACCCACTTGCCTCACTTTTGGCGATGCGCGAATTCAGACTGGCCTACGTCATCATCGGCGTATTGTTCCTGTACAACATGGGCCATCACGTTTTGCCCGCTGTGTGGAATTTTTGGGGCATGGAACGCTTTGCGTGGACGCCCAAAGAGGTGGGTTACTCCCTCGGCTTTGTTGGAATTCTAATGGTATTTAGTCAGGGCGTTTTGATTCGATGGGCGATTCCAAAGTTCGGTCACGTCTACGCGGGTCTTATCGGGCTGTTGTGCAACATTCTGGCGTTTGTTGGTTATGCGTTTGCGCCCTCCACCGCAGTGGTCTACGCCTTTTTGGCCGTGGGCGCGCTCGGCGGTTTAGCGGGTCCCGCCATAAACGGTCTTGCTTCCATACAAGTCAATGAGCGGCAGCAGGGTGAGCTGCAGGGCGCCATCGGCAGTATGGTATCGCTCACCTCGATCATCAGTCCGCTGATGATGACGATGACATTCGATCACTATGCCAATGCCAACGCATCGATTTACTTTCCAGGCGCGCCATTCCTTTTGGCGGCGGGTCTCACCTTGGTGAGCCTGCTGCTCTTTTTATGGGTGACTCGGCCCACACCCAATGACCACGCCCCTTCCTAGCCTCTGATGGTGGGGCGTCCTTTCTTGCTTGACAACAAAGCGTTGTGCGCCAAAGCTGAAGGGGTGGGGTTTGCACTTAATATTGGCGGCGACATCAATCACCCCCTTTGAGGTATGGGCAAACCGCTGATGCACCTCTTAATCGATAGAAGGCAGATCAAGTTCACGTCAACCGCTGAAGGATGAAGCGCCCGATGCAAAGTCACAAAGCGTCTTTGTCGACGCAAATATTCTATGGCAGTGGTTCGATTGCGATTGGGATTAAGAACAATCTGCTAGGCACTTATCTGCTCATTTATTACAACCAAGTGTTGGGGCTTGACGCGGGGATTGCCGCGCTCGCGATGGCCATCGCGCTTGCGGTGGATGCGGTTTCTGATCCGTTGGTGGGCATTTGGTCAGATCGAATCCGCACTCGTTGGGGCAGGCGACATCCCTTCATGTATGCGGCGCTCATTCCGTTTGCGGGGTCTTACTACTTTCTGTTAGCCGACCCTGGCGAGATTTCTGACCAAACCTTGTTTTTCAGACTGTTGGTGCTGCTCATCATTCTGAGACTCTCGATGACCTTCTATGAAGTCCCGCGCGGTGCGCTTGCGCCTGAATTATCTAAAGACTACGACCAGAGAAATGCACTGTCGGCTTGGGCGATGGCGTTTGGATGGTTGGGTGGGGCGGGCATCGCCTTTGTGGCCAACCGCTATTTCCTCGATTCTTTTGTCGACCGAGAGGGATATCAGACGTTGGCGTTTTGGGGTGGGCTTGGCATCTTCGTGGGGGGCATGGTGTCGTGTCTTGGCACGCATCGAAATATCCCAAATCTTCATGCGCCAGAGCCGAGATCCATGCACTACGCTGTCTTCCTTCGAGAAGCGAAAGAGACATTGTCGAATCGCTCGTGGATTGTGTTGTTCGTTGCTGGCTGCATTTACGCCATGCTGGTTGGTATCGAGCAAGGGGTAGGAACCTACTACAACGAATACTTATGGCAGTGGAAACCAGGGGTTATTGCCCCCTTTGCCTTTTTTGCGGCGCTGTCTGTGATCGGTGCCGTGGCCTTTGCGCCACTGATTGCCCGCGGCCGCAATAAAAAACATATTGCGGTTGGCATCTTTATGGTCACGATTGTTGTGGGACCCTTGCCTGTGTTTTTGCGGCTTCTGGATCTGACTTACGGCACGAACTTCTCTCCAGACAATGGTTCTGACCTGCTCTGGTGGGTACTTCTGATTCACACCTGTGTGATGGCGGCGATGGGTGCGCTCGGTTTCGTCTTCATTGGCTCCATGGGCATGGAAATCGTCGAGCAGGTTCAAAACCGAACGGGGCGACGCGAGGAAGGGCTACTGGGTACCGTGAATTCCTTCGTCCACAAATTGATCGGTGCTGGCGGCGTTCTGATCTCGGGTCTGATTATTTCTATGGTCGGATTTGATGCGCCGGGTCTTGATAAGTCGACGCTGTATGGCGGTGCGGAGATCATTGAGTTTGGCTGGATTCACGTGATCATCGCCTTCGTGATGCCGATCTTCTCAACCTCTCTGGTTCTGCTCTATGACATCGATCGTGATCAACACGATGAGCATTTAACAACCTTAGGTTACCGAGGGGCAGATCAACCGAAGACGAATGAGGGCGCTTAGGGAGGGCGTGTGCTGAAGAGACCCTCGCCAGCGAGTTCTGGTGGTGGTATCTCGGTTGGATGCCTCAACCCTTGCACGATCTCATCCAGTCGGTGGGTCTGCTTGGAATGAAGGCTTAGCGTTTAAGTGTCGACGACGGATGCAAACTTCGAGCGTACGGGTTCAATGAGGCCATCCGTAATCAGTACGGCGAGCCGTCTAGCTCATTGAGAGCTTGAGGAATAAAGGAGAGAGCGGACATGATTGAACCAGGCTGGGTTTCCGTGCTACCTCCGGTGGTTGCCATTTTGCTATCGATCTGGACCAAGCAGGTGGTTTGGTCCTTGTTCGCTGGGATCTGGATGGGCTGCACGGTGTTGGTGGGCTATCAGCCGATCGCTGGCGTCGGCGCGAGTCTTGATGTCATCGTGCACGTGTTTTCTGATGCGGGCGATGCTCGCGTGCTCATTTTTACGCTGCTGATTGGAGCCATGATCAGCACCATCGAATTTTCAGGGGGCGTGCGGGGGTTCGTTCGTTTTCTTGAATCAAGACACTGGGTGCACACGCCCGGGCGTGCGCAATGGCTCGCTTGGTGGATTGGTATCGTCATCTTCATTGAGTCGAACATTACGTTACTGGTCGCCGGTGCCGTCAGTCGCCCTCTATTCGACCGCTATCAAATTGCGCGAGAGAAACTGGCTTACATCATTGATTCAACCTCAGCGCCGGTATGTGTCTTGGTCCCACTGAATGCCTGGGGCGCGCTGATTATTGGCCTTGTTGCGTCAATGGATGTCGAGTCCCCACTCGAACTCTTCATCCAATCGATCCCCTTCAATCTTTATGCCTGGGCTGCGTTGCTGCTAACGGCCTGGGTGATCTTCAGGCGTTGGGATCTGCCCGCTATGGCGAGCGCGCAGGCAAGGACTGAATCGGGCCTACTGACTTGGGCGGCTGATCCAGGCGAAAGCGCGGCGCCAGAAAGCGTTATCGCGCGAGAAGATCCGCCGATCAGCGACGAGAAAGCCCGACACATGCTCATTCCGATTCTGAGTCTGCTGTTGGTTATGCCGTTGGGGCTTTGGATCACGGGTGAGGGTGATCTGCTTAAGGGCTCTGGTTCGACCGCGATATTGTGGGCCGTGATTTCGGCACTGGTCAGCAGTTGGTTGCTGCTTTTGGTCGAAGGTCGCGCCAACATGAGCGTGTTAACCAGCGTCTTCATGACCGGTGCTGGCAAGATGCTACCGATTGCGATGATCTTACTTTTGGCACTGGCACTGGGTGATGTGGCCAAAACGTTGGGTACCGGCGTTTATGTGTCCGGTCTCGCGAGTGCCACGGTGCCCACGATGTTACTTGCGCCCATGGTTTTTCTCGTCTCTGCCATCATTGCCTTCTCTGTGGGATCGAGCTGGGGCACGTTCGCAATTATGATTCCCATTGCGATCCCCATCGCCCTCAACCTGGAGCTATCGCTGCCGCTCTTCCTGGCGGCGGCTGTTTCGGGCGGCATTTTTGGTGACCATGCATCACCCATCAGCGACACAACGGTTGTAGCCTCGCTCGCGTCGCAAACCGATCACATCGATCACGTCAAAACGCAATTGCCTTACGCATTGCTTGCCGGAGCAATTGCCACGGTCGGCTTTTGGATGCTGAGCCTGATTCTCTAGTCTGCTGAGTGACCAGGGCAGGGGTCACTGGCCAGCTTCGAAGTAATCAGCAAGGATGGCCTCGCCGAGGGGGCGCACGTCGGGCGCTGCGCGGTTGGT
>CAYZUV010000060.1:0-11625 GCA_964481245.1 uncultured Pseudomonadales bacterium | reverse complement strand
TATCTCCGGTAATCGTGAAGCCTTCGCAACTGATAACTGATAACTGGTAACTGGTTTCTGGCCGTTGTCTTTTGCGCGCCTGTAAAAAACTGGGCCAAGGGCCGATGGATCTTAAGCGAAGCGTGAATCGCAGTTCGAGTACGGCAACTTCGGTGAGTTTCTCGTCGTTCATTCGCCGATAAATTATGCCAACCAATTCCTGGCTTTAATATGATGACTCATGATGCCCGCGACGCAATCTTTCGATGGGCGTCAAAGCGTCTAGGTTCAGGACAGAAGTGAAGTCGGTCGATAGAGGAAACGTTGTCTTGGTATCAAGCCGAAAGAATCAAAACGTTCAATCGAAGTCTCTCGAAAGAGATAAGTGAGAGTCTCGGTGGAACGCTCCTTGAGGTAGGGGGCGCCGACCATCACTTAGAGGAGGTCTTGGCCGCGCGACCCTATGGCAGTTTCAAACCATCCAGAGAGGGTACCCCCGAGTTCGTTTAAACCCAGACCACTGGTTGCCGAAAAAAGTTGAGAAGATCCAATGGCGCGGCGCTCGCGCTGAAACCGGAAGAGCGCCTGTTGGCTTTGGCTTTTCGATAACTTATCTGCCTTGGTGAGCAGCACATGGAGATGAAGACCAGCGGTCTTCGCCCAATCAATCATGGCCAAGTCAAAGGGCTTGGGTTCGTGTCGGCTGTCGACGAGGAGCACAAGCCCGATGAGACTCGATCGGCTTCGCAGATAATGGTCCAAATGCTGTTGCCAAAACTGTTTTAGTGACTGTGGGACCTTAGCGTAGCCATAGCCTGGCAAATCGACCAAACGCCGATCGTCATCAAGGGCAAAAAAATTGATGAGCTGGGTTCGCCCCGGGGTACGACTGGTTCTCGCAAGACCCTTTTGTTGCGTCAGTCGGTTGAGCGCGCTGGACTTGCCGGCGTTTGATCGACCGCAGAAAGCGATTTCAAAGCCCCGGTCGGCCGGTGCTTGTGAGACATTTGCGGCGCTCGTCAAAAAGCTCGCTTGTTGGAACAATAGCGTAGACATTGGAAGACCGGACTGACCTGTCACTTAGGCAACTTTTCGATATAATACCGCATCTTTTTTTGGGGCTATCCAGCGCCGGGTGAATTCAAAGCCTCGGTGGCTAGGTACCAAGCGGTTTTGACGTAAGGTTCATTTATCTCATGATTCGATTGTTAGTGGCTTTAGTTTTGGCAAGCACCTTAGGTAGCGCATTGGCTGAGGGCGATGCAGAGAGAGGCAAGACGCTCACGGCGACGTGCGTTGCATGCCATGGAGACAACGGTAATAGCCTTGCGGGCTCCTTCCCGAATATTGCAGGTCAAAGTGAAAAGTATCTTTTAAAGCAGCTGCGCGATATGAAGTCCGGCGCGCGCGCACAAAACTTGATGGCTGGTATGGTGGATGGGCTATCTGATCAGGATCTGCAAGATCTTGCCGCCTACTACACCACGCAGCCCGCGGCTGAAGGTGCGGCAAACCCTGAGCTCGCGCTAGAGGGCGAGCATATTTACCGATCTGGGATTGCTCGAAAAGGGGTGGCTGCTTGCACCGCTTGCCATTCCCCCACGGGTCAAGGCAATGCGTTAGCCACATTCCCCCGTCTTGCCGGGCAGTGGGCTGAATACACCGAAGCGCAGTTAAAAGCGTTCCGTGTAGGCGAGCGCAAAAACGATGGTGAAAGCAAGATGATGCGCCTGTCTGCGATGGACCTCAATGATCGTGAGATTGCTGCGGTGGCATCCTACCTTGCTGGTCTGCGACAATAGGTGAAACTTAGACCCTTTGGATGACTATGCGTAGATTGATTCTGGCCGCCTTGACCTCGGCGTTGGCGCTGATGTCTTCGACTTTGCTCGGTGCTCAATATGAAGAGGGTGTTCATTACCAGGTGCTCGACCCTCAGGCGCCACTCTCCACCTCGGGCGAGGGAATAGAAGTCAGCGAGTACTTTTCTTACGGTTGTGGGCATTGTTTCCAGTTTGATCCCGTCCTAAACGCGTGGCTTGATAAGCAACCTGAAGATGTCAATTTTGATCGAACGCCCGCCGTTTGGAACGACTATTACGGTAACCTTGCCCAGACCTACTACACACTAAAAGCGATGGATGTATTAGAGTCGCTGCACGTAGCCGTATTCGAAGCGATCCACATTCAAAGGAAAAATCTGAGCAAGCCCGGCGTGATGGCGGATTTCTTAGAAGAAGCCGGCGTTGACCCCGAAGCGTTTGCAAAGGTATTTAACAGCTTCGGCGTTAGAATGAGCTTGCAGCAGGCGGATGCCCGCGGCAGAGCTTATCGGGCATCCGGCGTGCCGACACTGATTGTGAATGGGAAATATCGCATCGAGACCCGTGGTGCAGGAAGCGTCCAAGAAATGTTGAAGGTTGCCGAATTTCTGATTCAGTTAGAGCGCCAATCCTAAGGGGCTCACGGGCGAAGAAGCAATCGCTCGGCATTGACCAAAATCCTCAAACTAAGCTTCGGAATCGAAGGCAATCTCGTAATGATCTCGTGGGATCTTTTAGTCGCGGATCCTTGAGAGGGTCACTTGATAGAAGGCCTTGTTAAGCCCTGAACCAAGCTAAGTCTGGGCGATGTGTTTGCTGCTATCGGTGACACTCGGGTGAAGCCAACGCCGGTTCGTTGAATTGGGTCTGCCCTTCGCTTAAAATTCGCCATGGCATCGCGATTTTCAATCTGTACCCTCCCCAAAGCTTTATCTCTCTCCGCCCCGTGCGGATCAATTGACCCGATATCGAACCTTTTCCTACATAGCACCCATATCTCGAGGGGTTCGTTGCAGAATTTCATGTTGTTTACGAATAGTCCCTGAGGAGCCCCGATGGCGAGAATTATTGAAGATATCTCCCGTACCTTTGCAGAGTATTTGCTCTTACCACGACTAACACCCCGGAATTTGCGTACCGATACCATTTCGCTTGCAGCGCCCGTTGCAGCAAAAACCATGGAGGATTCGCACTTTTCGATCAATATTCCTGTCGTGTCTGCTTGTATGCAATCGGTGTCAGGCACTCGACTCGCGATCTCGTTAGCGAGGCAAGGCGGCCTCAGCATGATTTATTGCTCGCAAAGCGTTGAAGCACAGGTGGCAATGGTTCGTGAAGTGAAGGCACACAAAGCCGGGTTCGTGACCAGCGGTGCTAATACAACGCCGAGCAGTACACTGGCATCGATCGTAGATACCATGCATCGAACGGGCCATTCGACGATTCCAGTGACAGAGGATGGGACCGCCAACGGCGTGTTCTGCGGATTGATTACGGACCAAGATTTCTGGGAGTTCGAGGATGACTTGAACAACCTTGTTGAGCGCCATATGACACCAAAATCGGATGTCATTTTTGGAGAAGAAGGCATCTCATTGAGAGAAGCCAATCAGCTTCTTCATCGCCACAAAAAAGATTGCCTACCGATCTTGGATGCGAAGGGGCGACTGAGCGCGTTGGTCTTCAAAAAGGATTATGTAGATCATCAGAAAAATCCAAACGAATTGTTAGACGAGCAGAAAAGGCTATGCGTGGGCGCGGCCATCAACACGCACGATTATAAAGAGCGAGTGCCCGCATTGATCGAAGCAGGTGCGGATGTGTTGTGTTTTGATTCATCGGATGGGTTCACAGAGTTTCAGTTAGATGCTGCGCAATGGATTAGGTCCGCTTTTGGAGAAAAGATCGTCATCGGAATGGGCAATGTTGTTTCGGGAGAGGCCTTTGATTATCTAGCGTCCTCTGGCGTTCCAGACTTCATCAAGGTCGGCATAGGTGGCGGATCAATCTGCATCACACGCGAACAAAAAGGCGTTGGTCGAGGGCAAGCCTCGGCGCTGCTTGAAGTGGCTGAGCACAGAGATCGGTACTTCGCTGAGCACGGCCGGTACCTTCCGTTGTGTTCAGATGGGGGGCTGGCGAACGACACACAGATTGTTATGGCGCTCGCTATGGGGGCCGATTTTGTCATGATGGGTCGCTATTTCGCCATGACCGAAGAGAGCCCCACAGAGAAAGTCTCCATCAACGGACAAATGTACAAGCCATACTGGGGAGAGGGGACCCGCCGGGCGCAAAATTGGCAGCGGTACAGTGAGGATATGGGCACGCGTAAAATGATGTTCGAGGAGGGTGTCGACGCATTTGTACCTCTCGTGGGGTCTGTGTCTGAGGTTCTAGCGACCACGCTAGAGAAGCTAAAAAGCACGATGATGAATACAGGCGCCAGTAACTTGGCACAATTTCGGAACCAAGCCATATTAACTTTGGTGTCTGAGCAATCCATTGTTGAAGGCGGTACGTCTAATGTGTTCAAGTTTTCAAGAAATCGTGATTTGGACGAAGCGGACTGGGGTAACTAGCCCCGTTTTCCGGTATACTTCATCGCCGAAATTTGAGGTAGGACAGGCAATATGAAAATGGTTTTCATCAGCGTTATGGGGTTGGCCTTCGCCGCGTGGATCACAACGGTCATGGCTAACCCAATCGAAGACGACATCATTGCCCGTATTCAAAAGATCGGAAACGTTTGCCTTGAAGGCGAAGCCTGTGCGGGCCAAAAAGTGGCCCAGGCTGCTTCAGGCGGCGCCAAAGATCCCCAGGCCGTCTATGACAGAAGCTGTGCCACTTGCCATGCTATGGGAATAGCAGGCGCGCCCAAGTGGGCTGACGTTGCTGCTTGGGGCCCTAGAATCGACAAGGGCATGGATGTGCTATACGCCAGCGGGATTAACGGATTGGCGCCGGGCATGCCCGCAAAAGGCATGTGTTTTGATTGTTCTGATGATGACATCAAAGCAGTGGTCGATCTGATGGTTGCCTCTGCAAAATAAATCCGGCAAACCGAGTGCCAGGGTGGTTCCCTGCTCTGGCCTGAATCCTCCCCGCGTTCGATCAGACATTAGGTCCCACCACCCTGCTCGGACTTGTGCTAAAGCGCTGACGTTAGGCTCAATTCCCATAGCGCATGGACGCGAACTAGCCTGAGCCATCCAGCTTTATCGTTACGACGTCCCGAGGGCCGTCCGAAGAGCCAGAGCGCCTTCCACATGATTGACTAAAACGCCATCTTCGAGATTTAAATCCGCCAGTGTCCGACTCACTTGCATGATCTTATTGACGGAACGTGCGGATAAACCCAGTGTGTTCGCGGCGTCAATCAAGAAGCTTTGTGCCCCCCGCGTCAATTGGATCTCTAATTCTTTGGGCTTTTCTTCCAGACGGGTGGTCCGAAATTGCCTGGCGGACTCGAGCTGCGCGAGTAGATCTTCGCCGAGATCTCCTGCACCCTTTTCGAAAAGGCGCCGTGATGAAACCGGGAACACAGCGACCTGCAGATCGATCCGGTCAAGAATTGGCCCCGAAATTTTTTGTTGGTATCTGAGCACCCGTTGAGGTTCGCATCGGCAGGGTCGGCCGCTGCCAAGCCAACCACAGGGACATGGATTCATTGCTGCAATTAATTGAAATCGTGCGGGATAGGTGACTTGATAATGTGAACGGCTGAGAGAAATGACGCCTGACTCAAGGGGTTCTCGGAGCTGATTCAAGGTGCCTGCAGAGAATTCGGGAAGCTCATCGAGAAACAAAACGCCGCCGTGGGCAAGTGATATTTCTCCTGGTTTTGGGGGTGCGCCACCCCCTATAAGTGCGGCGGACGACGTAGAGTGATGAACACTTCGAAACGGCCGGTCATCGAGCTGATGTGTGGCCGTTGGGTTTGACTGTAGTGATCGAATACACGCAATTTCCATTCTTGTCCGGTCTTCGATTGGCGCAAGCAGTGGCATCATCGCTTGCGCCAGCATGGTCTTACCCGAGCCGGGTGGCCCGCAGAGCAGTAGATGATGCCCCCCGAGCGCTGCGGTTAGCAGTCCAAGCTTCCCGAGTGGCTGATCTCTAATCGCGTGGAGTTGACGTTGGGCCACCTCGGTCGAGGGAGGCTGATTCTGATCGACCTGCTCATCCGGGCTTGTCGAAAGTTTGGTCTGGGGTTGAAGGCTCGACGGTGTCCGCAGGTCAGAGAGATGATCTAGCGAAACATGACGCAGTTTTGTGAGGTAGCTAGGAAACGGCGTGCTCGCGCTAACCAAAGGCAGCCCGCTTTCTTGGCAGGCTCTCGCCGTAAGCAACAAGCCTGGAACTGGCAGGATGCGGCCATCGAGACGGAGCTCACCCAAAGCACAATAGTCCGCCAACGCATTCTTTGGTAGTTGTTGGCTTCGGGCTAACAGAGCCAGTGCAATCGGGAGATCGTAGCCAGGATGGTCTGTGGGAAAATCAGCGGGCGATAAGTTAATGGTTATTCTTTGATCGGGGACTTTGAAACCACAGTTCAGAAGCGCGGCGCGGACGCGCTCACGGATGGCTTTCCCTCTTGCTTCGCTCAGGCCGACGATTTGTATTTGGGGAAGCCCTGGTCTGATATCTGCCTCGACGTTCAGCTGCGGGGTATCCAGCCCTAAAAAAGCAGTAGAGTAGATGTTGGGTTGGTGATCTTTCATGTCGCGCATTAAACGCCGTTGACAGCGAACTTGCCTTGAGTCGTGAGCGGGCAATGTTGTGCGTCAATGCACTCTTTTGGCGCAAGGTTGTAGTGGTTAGGAACCTAAATGGCTGGCTCTGAGCACGATTGGGCGCTTCAGCATGCGTAAAGTCCGATATTGGGCCCCGTAAACCACTCGAAATCACAAATCCTTCCGGAATCTGATTGGAAATCTTTGCGCAACGCGATGTTGGCATAGCCTATGCATTAGTGGTTGGACTGAAAGAGATGGCTGAGCAAGCATCGACTGATGCGGAAGGCCAGGACTCTGGATGAAAGGGAATGTGCTTCACCAGATTGAATGCAGTAGACTGCGCTCACCAGGTGTTGCAATAGAGTAAAGGGACGGTTACAAACGGAACAAGCCGTTGTTCGTGGATGATTAAGCGCGCTGCGCAGCTGAAAAAGCGTCTCATCTGAAAAGTTGAGCGCGCAGGCTAGAACATTCGTGAATAAGCGTTTGGTCCGAAACAGAACGCCCAGTTTTTTTGTGGAAGTGTTCAGGAATGCTGACCGATAATGACCGATATAAGGAGAATGTATGAAATTGGTCACTGCCATTATTAAGCCATTCAAACTCGATGATGTTCGGGAAGCGCTATCTGAGATCTCGATTCAGGGGATGACAGTCACTGAAGTGAAAGGATTTGGGCGTCAGAAGGGTCACACGGAACTCTACCGAGGCGCTGAGTACGTCGTCGACTTTTTGCCTAAAGTAAAGATTGAAGTGGCCATTGATGACGCAAGCCTGGACGGGGTAATTGAGGCAATTACCCACGCTGCCAACACGGGTAAGGTCGGTGACGGTAAGATTTTTGTGACTGCTTTGGAAGACGTGATCCGAATCAGGACTGGCGAAACCGGTGCCGAAGCAGTTTAGGAAGTGGTGAGCCCTCGAGGGCTGCGCCTGGCGTCGAAAAGATGATCGGAGTCCAATAGGGACATCAAACGGCCGACCGCTCGCAGATCCTCGGCGCTTGAAGCCAAGGGCCCCGTCCTCGCTGATTTCACATTAACCAAAAGAAAAAGAAGGCGAATCCGTACAAGCGACGGTTTCTCCCATAACCCGTCGCCTGGCCATCTTTTTTGATCCATATTTTAAGTTTTGCGCGCAATCAGGCGCTCTGGCGTCAGGCCTTAGAGGCTCCCGTCATGGGCTTAAATACGACTGATAGGTCGTTCTTGAAAGATGCGTTATCTGTGCGCTTGAGGCTGGCCTCTCTGCGTCAAGGCTTTTCACAGAAGTCGGCAAGCCTCTCAATCCAGAGTGAGTCACAGGATTCAGTTTGGCGATAAGTTTGCTAAGGACCGCTCAGCGCGAAGCCTCAAAGTCACGTTTAACTGAAACCATGTAGAATGCCCGCGCATTAAAGTCGGAAAGGCATCCTATGCAGTATGTCAGCACACGAGGGGGCGTCGAGCCAATTGGCTTTAAAGACGCGATTCTAATGGGTCTGGCAACGGATGGCGGTCTGCTCGTGCCTGAGGCCGTGCCTTCGGCTGAGATCCATCTCGAAGAATGGGTTGGACTGTCATACTCAGAGCTTGCCTTCCAAGTTATCCGACTCTTTTCGGATGACATCAGCGATGAAGATTTGGCGCGCATGGTGTCAGCCAGTTACTCACGGTTTGATCATCCATCAGTTGCCCCCCTGGTTGGTGTGGGCTCGCTCTCAGTTCTGGAATTGTTCCATGGACCAACGCTCGCGTTTAAAGATATCGCACTACAGTTTTTGGGGGAACTTTTTGCGCATGTGTTAACCGAGCGCGGGCAAACACTGAATATCCTTGGTGCCACGAGCGGGGATACTGGATCGGCGGCCATCGAGGCGATGCGAGGTCGTCCAGGCGTTCGCGTGTTCATCATGTTCCCAGAAGGTCGAACAAGTCCCCTTCAGGAACTTCAGATGACCACCGTGCTCGATCCCAATATCTTCAATCTAGCCGTAGAGGGTAGCTTCGACGATTGTCAGAAATTGTTGAAGTCGGTGTTTGGTGACTTGTCTTTTAAGGATCAGTGGTCGTTAGGTGCGGTCAATTCGGTGAATTGGGCGAGAGTGCTTGCTCAGGTGGTCTACTACTTCTGGTCCTGGTACCAGTTGAGGTGCCCAGCTTCATTCGACGTGACCGTACCCACCGGCAACTTTGGCAATATATTCGCAGGATTTTTGGCTAAGAAGATGGGTCTACCCCTCGGACAGCTCAATCTAGCGACCAACGACAATGACATTTTGGCTCGATTCTTTCGGTCAGGTGCCTATCAGCGTGGACATGTGCACTTCTCATTGAGCCCGGCGATGGATATTCAGGTGGCCAGCAATTTTGAACGCTACCTTTACTATCAGTTGGCCGAGGATCCGGTCTCAGTTAAATCCTTTATGACGCAATTCCAGGACGAAGGTGATGCAAGTCTCCCTACCCAGGAAGGAAATTTCAATTGGTTCAATGCTGGGTCGGTCAGTGACGATGAGACCGTTGAGACGATTCGTCGACTTCATGAAACGCACGGTTACCTAGCTGACCCTCATACCGCGGTCGGAATTGCGCTTGCAGAAAAAAGCCAGCGCCCAAGCATTCCTATGGTGTCCCTTGCGACCGCGCACCCGGCAAAATTTGTTGATGCCGTCAGTCGAGCGCTGCCCAGCGTGGACAATGTGCATCCAGTTCTGAGTGGGCTTGCCACCAAAGAGACTCGAAAATATTCGATCGTCGCGGATGAAGCCTCGCTCAAATCCTTCATCGAATCCGCTTGCGACTAACGGTTCAAACGCGCGATGGCATCAGGTAGGTCTTTGAGATGATGAACGATCTCGTCATAGGGTGGCGGATGGCTAACGGGTTGACCATCGGGCGACTGAAACCATACGGTCTTTAGGCCGATGGCTGCCGCGGCTCGAATGTCGAGATCGGGGTCATCACCCACGTAAACCATTTCATGAGGCGCGCAACCCGCCCTTGAAAGCGCATATCGAAACAATGCTGGTTCAGGTTTGGGCGCGCCTTCTTCTTCCGCCGATCTAACAAATTCAAAGTATTGACCGATTGCAATTCGAGACAGGTCTGCGTTGCCATTGGTCAGCGCGCACAAGGCATACGTTTGACTCAGTTCAGCAAGCGTTGTCTCGGCGGCTGGGTACGGGGTGACAAGGCTTCGCGATCTAAGAAAGATGATCATGGCTTCGTCTGCTAATTCGTTGGCAGTCTCCCTCAATGATGGGATTTCTCCAATGAGTGCGCTGAGAATTTCTCGCCGGAGCGCGGTCAGGCGAAATGAGAACGATGGGTCTTGAGCAATGAGCTCATCTCGTAGAACGGCACTTTGCGGGTGGGGATACTGAATATCTGGGTGCAGTGAGCGAAGATGCGCGGCGAGCACTTTCTCAGCACCCATAATGGCCGGTTTGACCGGCCACAAGGTGTTGTCCAGGTCAAAACCAATGACCTTGATCATGGATCGGTCTCGCTCTCAGGCCTTCTTTTTGCGAGGACCCCGCCGGCCCTGGGGTGAGCAGCATCATACACCTCTGCCAAGCGCTGAAAATCGAGATGGGTATAGATTTGCGTCGTGCTGATATCTGCGTGTCCTAGCATTTCCTGCACTGCTCTCAGATCGCCGCTTGATTCCAAGACGTGGCTTGCAAATGAGTGCCTAAGTAAATGCGGGTGTAATTGATGACCTAAGCCTTGCCTTTTCACCCAATCCTTCAACCGTGCGGCCACACTGGCGACGCTAATGCGTTGACCGCGTTCGCTGATGAATAACGCGTTCGGATCAGCAGTTCGTTGCCTAAGAGGTAAATTTCCCCTAACTCGGCACCAAGCCCTAATCGCTTCGAGGGCGACGCGGCCCACTGGTACGATGCGGGTTTTGCTACCTTTACCCAGGACGGAAATGGTTCCAGCGTTCCATTCGATACTCGATAAGTCCGCGCCTATTAATTCACTTAGCCTAAGTCCAGAGGAGTAGAAAAGTTCGAGCATCGCCTTGTCGCGCACTTCGTGCCAAGTTGTGGCGGAGACTGTGAGTAATTGTTGCATCTGGTCCGCATCCAGGACCTTAGGCAGTCGCTTGGGCGCTTTGGGTGCGTTAACTAGCTGTGCTGGGTTGTCGTCTGAGCCCGCCTCTCGACCCAAATATCGAAACAAGCTGCGTAGACTCGATAGTCTTCTCTGCTGTGTTTTTCCCGCAAGGCCCTGTCGCTGGCCGGCCGCCAGAAAGCCGCGAATATCATCCGGTGTAACTTGCCACCAGCTAACTTTGGTGGGTTGAGGAAGATAGCGAATGAAGGAGAGAAGATCCTGCTCGTAGGCTTTAACCGTGTGTTCGGATAACCGGCGTTCGTGAGCTAGGTGCTTGAGAAACGGGTTGAGTTGCTGCTCAAGCGTGTCCATAGACAAGGGTTCGCTTTTAGCGCTCTTCTTGCGCTTTCCAACAGACGATGTCTGCCAAAAGTTCAAGGAAGTGCGTGCCAAGTTGGTTATGGAAATGATCACCCCTCTTGCTGCCTAAGCAAAAGAGTCCAATGTGCGCTCCATTGCGTTGAAGGGGCACAATGGCAGCTGATGCGATGCCCGTCTGGACTTCAGGAAAGAGCGCTTTGGCCTCTTCAGGGCGAATGGCTCCAAGTCTGGGGCGGTCATCTGGATAGAGTCCGGCCAGTGCTGCCTTTTGAGCATCGATTGAGCTATGCGCAATGCCGGGTAATGGTTCTCCTGTCGGCTCGCCGTAAAGAAAGAGTTGGTGAGCATCAACGTCGAACTGATGCCCCAGGCTTAGTTCAATAATCTTACCAATCGCTCGGGTGTTGGGGGCCGCGATCAAATCGAGGAGACACTGTTTGCAAGCGTGGAAAAGCCGTTCGTTTTCCCGTGAAACCTCGATCAATTCAGCTAATTTGGATTCGGTTTGACTGAGTTTTTCTGCCAGCATCTGGGCGCGCCGCTCGGCAAAAGAAATCGTTTCGCCCTGCTTATCAGTCTTTAGCCGAAGCGATTCCATCGCTTCAGGATGTTCATTCAAATACTGTTCGATGGCTTCGATGGTCAATGTCACGTCGG
>CAYZUV010000059.1:0-11676 GCA_964481245.1 uncultured Pseudomonadales bacterium | reverse complement strand
CGACCAAATAGGCCGTCATGGGCGCAAGCTGGGAAAACACGTCCACTCGCTCTTTGACAAGGGGAATAACTTCTTGCAGCTTGGCTCGGTTAAATCGCCACTCAACTAATCGGTCGATCAAGTCATCGTCGCTCAAACTCTCACGTAACCATCGGCCGTTGAGCCAGGTCAGTTTTTCCACATCGAACACGGGCGCGCCCATGCTGATCCGCTCGATATCAAAGGCAGTCACCATTTCTTCAAGCGAAAACTTTTCTTCGCCGCTTGGCATGCTCCAACCCAACATGCCGAGGTAATTCAGCACCGCCTCCGGCAGGTACCCCATGTCCTTGTAGAACCCAATACTGGTCGGGTTCTTTCGCTTGGAGAGCTTGCTTTTGTCTGGGTTGCGAAGCAGCGGCATGTGAATCAGCTCCGGCATGGGCCAGTTGAAATACTGATACAGCAGTTGATGTTTCGGCGCTGAGTTGATCCACTCCTCGCCACGGATAATGTGCGTGATGCCCATCAAGTGATCATCCACCACCACGGCCAAGTGGTAAGTAGGAAACCCATCGCCCTTCATGAGCACCTGCATATCGATTTGCGACCAATCGATCTCAATGGTGCCTCGGAGCTTATCCTCAAATCGGCAGGTACCTTCGCTTGGCACCTTCATTCGCACGACATGCGGGGTGCCCGCCTCTAATTTCGCTTTAACGTCTTCCGCACTGCAATGTGCGCAGCGGCCATCGTAGCGAGCGGTTTCGCCTGCCGCCATTTGTGCCTGCCGCATGGCGTCTAAGTCGTCCGGCGTACAAAAACAGTAAAAGGCGTCTCCTTGCTCAAGTAACTGCTCAACATGGGCTTTGTAGATATCGAGCCGCTCACTTTGTCGATAAGGTCCACAAGGGCCTTCAACATCGGGGCCCTCGTCCCACTCAAGCCCCAGCCAGCGCAGTGAGTCGAGGATTTTTTGCTCAGAAGCCTTGGTACTACGAGCGACATCCGTGTCTTCAATGCGCAGGAGAAACTGGCCGCCATGCTGCTTGGCGAAGCAGTAACTAAACAGCGCCATGTAGGCCGTTCCGACGTGTGGGTCTCCCGTGGGCGAAGGGGCAACGCGCGTGCGAACCATCTCTCATCTCGCTCTGATTTAGGGGGTCATGTGCTACAACTGGGCTCATCGCGAGCCTGCAGCGCCTTGGCGCCACATCGTGATGGCGTTCGCAATGTTACACTACCGCCACTCAAAGATTAACGCGCGCATGACTCAACCAAGTATCTCCGTTGCGCCCATGATGGGCTGTACCGACCGACATTTTCGGTATCTGCTAAGGCTGATCTCGCCCCGCGCGCTCCTCTATACGGAAATGGTGACCACGGGCGCGCTGCTGAACAATGACCCAGAGCGGTTTCTACAGCACACGCAAGACACGCCCTGTGCGCTACAGCTCGGTGGTAATCAGCCAGACGCGTTAGGGCGCTCTGCGAAACTCGCAGAGGAATTTGGCTATCAGGAGGTCAATCTCAATGTGGGCTGCCCAAGTGATCGTGTTCAGGAGGGCGGCATAGGCGCCTGCCTGATGGCAACGCCCCGGCTGGTCGCTGAGTGCTTTGATGCCATGCGCGGGAATACTTCCTTGCCTGTCACCATCAAGTCTCGAATCGGCATCGACAACCAAGACAGCTGGGACGATTTTCATAAATTCATCTCAACACTGTATAACGCAGGGTGCCGCGACTTTATTGTCCACGCTCGAAAAGCCATCCTGCGCGGACTGTCGCCTAAGGAAAACCGAGAAATACCGCCTTTGAAGTACGACTTCGTTTATCGAGCCGCGGCCGCGTTTCCTGATGCTCGGTTTACGTTAAATGGTGGGATTAAAACGGTTCCGGAGACTCAAGCGATATTAAAGCAAGTGCCCGCCGCCATGCTCGGCCGAGCGGTTTACGATAACCCCTGGCTTCTAAGCGACCTGGATCAGGCCATCTATGGCGATGCGCCGGTGGAACGACGGACGGTTCTCGAGCACTTTCGCGACTACATGATGACCGAGCTCAGCCGAAGCACGAGACTCAAGCACATCACACGACACCTTTTGACCTTGTTTCAGGGCCAACCTGGCGCGCGGGCGTATCGGCGCTATTTGAGTGAACACATGTATGATGATCACGCGGATATCACGATCTTTGATGAGGCCTGCCAGTTGGTGCGACCCATGCACGAGCGAGAAGCCAATCGATTAGCGGGCCCCGCCCAAGAGAGGAGTCAATATGTTTAAGCGCGTCGTGGATTGGTTCACATCAAACACCCCCGAAGCAGAAGAAACTCACAACCATGAAGGCGATTTAGCGCTTGCGACCGCCGCACTCATGATGGAAGTGGCTCGGGCAGACCGCAGTTTCGATGCATCTGAAATGGAGGCCATGTTGCGTCAGCTGGGCACTCGATTACAGCTCGACAGTGCCGCACTGGAGGATCTGGTCGCGCTGGCTGCAGATACCAGCGAAGAGGCCCATGACCTTTATGCATTTACCGAGGTGATCAACGCCCGTTACGATTACGCCGAAAAAAAACGCCTACTCACTGATTTATGGGACGTTGCATTAGCAGACGACGCCATCGATGCCCATGAAGACCATATTATTCGGCGCATCGCAGGCCTCCTCAACGTAGATCACTCGGATTTGATGCATGCCAGAGCCAAGGCCCGGAACAACTAGCGCTTCGTTAGCCTGCGCGCTGGAGAACGACCAAGTAGCAAGGTTCTGACGACGCCATTAACTGGAAGCTGAAGAAAACGGCTTTGAACACAAAGCGGTTATTATCTCGATTTGAAAGAGGTCTCTGACCCAGGCAGTCCATACATGAAGGCATGGCTGGCTCAACCCGAGGCTCATCTGAGGCATGACTCAATTGCGTAGGTAGACTACGCCGAGCAAAGTTTGTTTGGTCTATCGGCCGGCGGCCGAACCCAGCTCAGATTCCAGCGCCTCAACCAAATCGCTGAATGAATCCCAATTCTCAGGGCAAAGCGACATCAAGGTGCGATGGGCATCGAGTACGGCTTGTCGCAAATCACAGTCGGGGACTTCGGCACAGTCGATTTCTTCTAATCGCTCAGCCTCAACACGACCGCGCGTTTCCATCACAAGGATCTTTTCAAAACCCATGCTGCGGATGATTCGAGAGACATCTTCACTCGCATCAAACACGATGGGCTTAAAGCCAAATTTTGCCTCTGTGTAGATCGCAATCTTTGCAATCAGACCGAGCGCGGTGCTGTCCAGGCTGTCCGCCTCAGATAAATCAATCACGAAAGACTGCAAATGCTCTTCTGACTTGAGTGATTCCAAGTAGTGGCTTAGCGCGGGGCTTTGACTGACGCGAACGTCGCCCTCCGCTTTCAATATTCGGTGCCCATTCACGGCTTGGTGACGTATCTTCCCGGTCATCGGCTCGCGACGCTCAGCACAGTGACATCATCGGCGAACACAAAGTCGCGACCCTGGGTCAATGTGGGTAAGGCTTGGCGGGTGTGCCCGCGGAAGTCATGAACCATGCCTTCTAGCGCGGCTTCTTGACGTTCGAGTGAGTCACCTGACACGACTTCGAGTACGCCATCAGAGAAAATCATTAGCCGGAATTCCCCCCTCAGGGTCAGCTGGTGCGCATCATACTCTGCGTCTTTCAATAATCCTAGCGGTAATCCGCCCGTCGGCAGGGTGGCCATTTCGTCTCCATTGCGAAGAAATGCCGGCGGATAGTGCCCCGCGCTGACCCAGTCTAGGCTGCGCTTATCTTCATCGATGATACCGAGCACCATCGCCACATGTTGTTCAAAAGCCCCTTCGACCATGGCATCGTTCAGCTGGCGCACAATGCTCACGACATCAACGCGTGATTGCGAACGTGCGTTCTCATCACCTTCGCTTGATTCAGGCGCTTCTAAGATACGGTTAAGACGCTCATCGAGCATCACGGTCACGAGCGCACTCCCTGCACCATGGCCAGCCACATCAGCGAGGAGGAAAACCACCTGGCCTGAGTCCATCCGTTGATACCGAACAAAGTCACCACTTAACCCGGCTGAAGGTCGCCACTCATGATCAATGAGGAGCGAGCCTGTCTTAAGCGGTGCGGCCGGCAAGATCGCTGCCTGTACCTGCCCTGCGAGCAGCAATTCTCGCCTGATCTCACTGGCCTCCCATTGAGCAGGCGACGATTCAGGGCGACTCACTGCATCTTCGCCTCGTGCGATAGGCGTGGCATAGAGCGAGCCCAACACCGCATCAGTTAACTCGCTGGGCGCCATCAACGTTCGACCGCCCCAAGCAAAAAAAGTAGCCACTTGTTCTGATGAACGCGCCGTATCACTCACCCATACCCAGACCTGATCACGGCTCGGCCTAGGCCAAGCGCCGGTAGGCAAAAATTGACTCACCAACACGCCGGCACACTCAGGGAGTGGGCTTGAATCCTCACCGTCCCAGTCCAGAATATCGATGGTCGTCAGCGTGTTTGCCGAAAGGCATGCCTGCGCCTGCGCCCGTTCGGCTGCCGAATGAACGAGCCATAGAAAGCGAGGTGATGTCATGCGTTGCGCCCCGACATCATGCGGCAGAGCGATTGAGCGCTTGCTCAAGTCGCTTCTTGGACACGGGCACTCGCGTACCCAGCGCTTGCGCAAAGAGGGAAATCCGAAACTCTTGCATCAACCCCTGGAACTCCTTCAACGCCTCTTCATCAAGGGCTCCTTGATTCATTCGCGCCTCCAATGCTTGGAGTTCCTGCTGGGCGTTTTGATCACGACTCAAATTACCCTGCAACTTCTCAAGCCGCACGGACACACCCTCCAAATAGCGATCGTATTCCATGAGCCATTTCGGCGGTGTCTCCAGCACAAAATTGGGACGGAACAACCCGTTGAGCTGGGCCCTGATATCGTCCACTGCGGCGCTGAATACCGGCGAATTCATCGTTGCCATTTTGACCTCGCAGGCATTGGCTTTCTCTAATGCCGATTTCAACACGTTGACTAATTTCTGACCTTGCTCGAACAGTTCGCCTCGCTGCGCAATACGAGCCTCAAAGTCCGCTTGGTTTCGCACATCGGGTTGATTTTCAACCAGGGTTAACCGGAAAGTCGCATGAATAATGCCATCTAGAAGTGAACTGGCATCACCGCGGGCGCTGTAAAACACGCCAAGGGGCTTCAGACCATCGAGTTTCTTCGCTAGATATTTGTCCTGGTCCTTGAGCTTCAGTCGATACAATCGAACCAAACCGGAACGATGCGACTGCTGAGCCGACTGGACCTGCTCGAAGACTTTCACGCCAACGCTTGCGCCCTCATCCACCAAGGCGGGAAAACCTTTGAGCTGGATCTTACCCTGCTTGAAAATTAGAGCCTCCGCGAGGTCCCCAAACACCCAATCGGTAGCCCCCGATTGCTCTATATCATGTTGGAATTGTTGATTTGCTTCCCTACTTCCGTGAGTCTGAAAGAGCGCATCGAGGTCTCTGCCCATCGCCACGACCTTGCCACGGTCATCGACTAGGCGAACCAACATCGACAAATGTCGATCAAGCGTTTCTATCTGAAAATCACTCGCCGAGATGCGAACACCCGAACGCCTGAACAGTTGATGCGCTAGCGCCTCCTTCAACGTACCCTGACCCTGATCGAGCTTTGGCAGCACTTCATCCACCACAGAAGGCGCTGGAACAAAATTCCTGCGAAGCGATTTCGGCAGCGATCGGATGAGCGCCAAGCACTTTTCCGACAAGAGTCCAGGCACAAGCCAGTCAAGCTGATCCTTAGACACTTGGTTCAAGAGCGCTATCGGGATATCAACCGAGACCCCATCAGACTCGGCGGTGGGATCAAATTCATAAGTGAGCGGCAGTTGGTTTTCACCTACTTGGACCGTGTCCGGGAATTGCGCCACCGAAAGCAGCGACTCTCGACGCATGACATCCGCCCGATCAAACCTAAGAGACGCGTCCAGTTTTTTATCTCTCTTTAAATGCGCCTTGAGATCGATCTCGCTGAGTACTTGCGCAGGCAATCGTTCGTGATAAAAATTGAAAAGCCACTTCGATTCCACGAGCAAATCGCGTTTGCGCGCCTTGGCCTCAAGCGCCTCAACCGCCGCAAGCTCCTGAAGGTTGTGCTCCAAAAAGGGATACCTCCCTTCAATGCCCTGCTCGATGAGCGCCCCGTGAATGAAGTGCTCTCTTGAATCCACTGGGTTTATCTCGGAATAGTCTCTCAAGCGCCGTTTGACCAAGATCACGCCGAAGAGATTCACCTCTTCGTAACAGAGCACCTGCCCTCGCTTGGAATCATAAAACGGGTCAAAGATTCGACGCTTGACCAAGTGGGCAGCCGCCGCTTCGATCCACTCAGGTTCTACTTGCGCCACTGTCCGAGCAAACAGTCTCGAGGTCTCGACCAACGTCCCTGCCATAATCCACCGCGGCTTCCTTTTTGCCAACGAAGAGCCTGGGAAGATCGTGTAGCGGCGGTTTCGGGCGCCCAGATAATCGCCTTCGGAAGATCGCTCCGCAACTTGCGTCACATAGCCCGCCAGCAAAGCCCGATGAATGTCCCGCTCGTCGGCTGGGTTTCTATTCAGTTTGAGCCCCATATCGCGGCACGCCGACAGCAGCTGGGTATGCAAATCACGCCACTCGCGCATCCGAAGGAAAGAGAGAAACCCTTCGTTGCAAAACTTCCTGACCTGGGCTGTGGTACTTTCCTGCCGAACACCCTCATAAGCGTCCCAAAGGGTGACATAGTCAATAAAATCTGAGTGCTGATGCGCCCACGCTTTGTGCTTTTCGTCGGCCTGCTGCTGATACTGCTGGGGACGCTCTCTTGGGTCCTGAATGGACAAGCCACTCACAATGATCAGTATTTCCCGCAACGCGCCGAAGCGAGCCGCCTCAATCATGATACGGGCAAGCCGAGGGTCAACGGGCAACGTCGCCATTTGACGACCAATTTTCGTTAGGTTGCGCTCGTTATCTATGGCGCCGAGCTCTTTCAAGATCTGAAATCCATCAGCGAATTGACGTTGTTCGGGCCGCTCAATGAACGGGAATTTCGCAGGATCGCCAAGCTTTAAAGACAGCATGCGCAGCAGCACAGCCGCCAAGTGAGTTCGCAGAATTTCTGGGGTTGTGAACTCAGCGCGGGATTCAAAATCTTGCTCATCAAACAGCCGAAAGCATACGCCGTCGGAGACTCGGCCACTTCGCCCCGCGCGCTGATTCGCACTCGCTTGAGAAATCGGTTCGATGGGCAGACGTTGAACTTTCGAGGTGACGCTGTATCGAGAAATACGCGCGGTGCCAGGGTCGATCACATATCGCACCCCAGGCACTGTGAGCGATGTCTCCGCCACGTTAGTCGCCAAAATGACGCGGAACTGCGTCAGTCGAGAAAAGACTTTATTCTGCTCCGCATGAGTTAAACGCGCATAAAGTGGCAAGATCTCTGCCTCACTTCGCCACTTCCGCCGAAGCGTTTGCGCAACTTCCCTGATTTCTCGCTCTCCCGGCAAGAAGATCAAAGCCGCACCCGGGCCCACCTTGCCTCGATCGAGTTTTAGCGCTTCATCCAGGCTATCCATAATGCCGGCATGGAGGGCATCGACCTCTCCCCGGTTGGAACTCTCGGGCAGTGGCCTGTAACGCATCTCGACGGGGTAGGTCCGACCTGAGACCTCGACAATCGGCGCGTTGCCAAAATGCTTCGAGAAACGCGCCACATCGATGGTGGCAGACGTGATGATGACCTTAAGGTCCGGTCGCTTGGGTAGAATTCGCTTGATGTAACCCAAAAGGAAATCGATATTCAGGCTTCGCTCGTGTGCTTCATCAATAATGAGCGTATCGTATTGCTCTAAAAACCGGTCACTTTGGGTCTCGGCAAGCAAGATGCCATCGGTCATGACTTTGATCAGGGTGGTGTCCTTGGTGCGATCCCCAAACCTGATTTCAAAGCCCACAGCGTCGCCAAGCGGCACCGAAAGCTCTTCAGCCAAGCGCGCCGCCACCGTGCGAGCAGCAACTCGCCGAGGCTGAGTGTGACCAATGGTTCCAAAGACCCCTTGCCCGAGCGCAAGGCACATTTTGGGCAACTGAGTGGTCTTACCACTACCGGTCTCGCCGGCAACGATGATCACTTGGTGGGATTGTATCGCCTCGGAGATCGCATCAAGGTGTTGGCTAACAGGAAGAGACGCTGGGAAGGTCACTTCTGGGACGGCCGCTTGCCTTGTCGTCACCAATGCTTTGGATTGATCGAGAAGCTTCTGAAGATCACGGTCTCGCGACTTGCCTGCCGACATTTTCTTCAGTCGGAAGCGGTGGCGAATCATCGATGCCTCAAGATCCGCCCTCTTGAGGCGCTTTGACGCTTGCGAAGCCATCCGGCTCTACCTCACTTCAATGCGCGCCTCTCCGGGCTCAAGCACATCACCTGCTCAACCCCTCAAGCAACCCATTGACCCTACTTCGATAAGTAGTTCATTCCCTCTTCGATCCCTCGGATCGTGAGCGGAAACATCTGATCATCCACCAACTTCTTAGTCAGACCGACAGACGTTGAGTACTCCCAAGTGTCTTGCGGCGTTGGATTAATCCAGATCACTTTGTCGAACGTGTCGAGCATCCGTTGCATCCAGATCGCGCCTGCTTCTTCATTCCAGTGTTCAACGCTGCCACCCGCGTGCGTGATCTCGTAAGGTGCCATGGTGGCATCGCCCACGAAGATCACCTTATAGTCATGCTGATACCGGTTGAGAATATCGAAGGTATCGATTCGCTCGTTCATGCGACGCTTATGCTCTTTCCACACGCCATCATAAATAAAGTTGTGGAAGTAGTAGGTTTCAAGATGCTTGAACTCAGATCGCGCTGCTGAAAACAGCTCCTCACACACGCGCACGTGGGCATCCATAGAGCCGCCGTTGTCCAAAAAGAGCAGGACTTTGACCGTGTTCCGCCGCTCCGGCCGCATGATGATGTCCAGTAACCCGCCGTTTCTTGCGGTTTTTCGGATGGTGTTATCAATATCGAACTCGTCATCGGCCCCGGTTCGAGCCAGCTTTCGAAGTCGTCGCAATGAGATCTTAAGACCCCGGGTGCCAAGCTCCACGTTGTCGTCGTACGCTTTATAGTCGCGTTTATCCCACTGGCGCTTACCTCGACGCTTTTTGCCCTTGCGGTCGTCGCCCTCTTCGCCTTTGCCGTTTCTGCCTTTGCCTTCCTTATCTTTCTTGTCCCCTTCTCCGCGCGCGGCTTTTTCAACCTCACGCTTGAAGGCTTCGATCAACTTTTCAAGCCCACCCAGGTCTTTGATCTTTTCCAGCTCTTCAGCTGAGAGCGACTTCTCAAACTCCCGACGCAAATACTCATCTGGAATCAACGCCGCAAGCAAGCCCGACAGGTCGTCAAGCCCTTTAAAGTAGGCACTGAACGCTCGGTCGAACTTATCGAAATGCCGCTCGTCTTTTACGAGCGCCATTCGACTGAGCGTGTAGAACTCATCGATATCGGCGTACACAAGGCCCGCTTTGAGCACTTCGAGCAAATGCAGCAGTTCGGTGATCGAGACCGGAATCCGTGCTTTCTTCAGTTCTAGAAAAAAATTAATCAGCATGCTGACTTACCTTTTACGCGGGCGCGCTACCGACTCGCGATTCAACACTTTGAGCCTAAGTTATTACGACTGACCACCAGAATTGCCAGAGGACTGGCGACGATTCATGAAGGCCAATCGCTCAAGCAATTGGACATCCTGCTCGTTTTTGACGAGCGCACCATAGAGCGGTGGGATCGCCTTGGTGGTATCACGATTGGTCAAGATTTCTTCGGGGATATCGTCCGCCATCAACAGCTTCAACCAATCAATCAGTTCGGACGTTGAGGGCTTCTTCTTCAGCCCAGGGACCTTTCGAACGTCGAAGAAAATCTCAAGTGCCTCTTTGACTAGGTCTTGCTTTATAGAGGGGTAATGCACATCGACGATTTCCTGCATGGTGTCACGGTCAGGGAAGTTGATGTAGTGGAAGAAACACCGTCGCAGAAACGCATCTGGCAGTTCTTTTTCATTATTCGATGTAATGATCACGATGGGACGAATTTTGGCTTTGACCATTTCGCCGGTTTCGTAAACAAAGAACTCCATTTTGTCGAGTTCTTGCAGCAAATCGTTCGGAAATTCAATGTCCGCTTTGTCGATTTCATCAATCAACAAAACCACTTTGCTGTCCGCCTCAAAAGCTTCCCAAAGCTTGCCCTTTTCAATGTAGTTACGAATGTCGTGGACGCGATCATCACCGAGCTGGGAATCACGCAGTCGTGAGACTGCATCGTACTCATAAAGTCCTTGCTGCGCTTTGGTGGTGGACTTGATGTTCCAAGAGATAATCGGCATCTCGAGCGATTTGGCGACCTCTTCAGCCAGCATGGTTTTACCCGTGCCTGGCTCACCCTTGATCAACAGCGGCCGCTCCAACGTGACAGCGGCATTGACGGCCATTTGTAATTCTTCTGTGGCGATGTAGGTATTAGTACTCGAAAATTTCATAAGACAAATGGCTTCCTGAATCGAACAAGTTTGAAATGCATACGATAGTGGACCGCAGCGACTGCCCTACTTTAAGTGCACTGCATCTTCATAGCAAGCAAGGTTCAGAGCGTGAATCACTCCGTATCGAGATGACCCTCTTCGGGCTTTTTCGAAGCTTTTTGCTTGGATCGTCTGACCGACATCAGCATGACGCTGAGCAGCATCACGCCATAGCTGATCACCAAAACCAACCCGCCCTCGAGCGTATTTCCACCGCCTTTAAGAAGGATATCCATCACCAGCACCAGCACCGCGGGCGCCATGTGATCTGGATAGCCCGCCAGCGTCCAAGGGGTAAACGCGATAACCAGATAACTACCCATGAGCCAAGCGCGGGTCGTCCACCCAAGCTTTGCGAACGCAAGCCACAAAAGACCACCCAAACCGACCCCCGCGATGACATACGCAGCCCATGCCAGGGTGTATTCCCATACTTCCATTGAACGGGCCCTCCTTTGAGATCCAAGCGCGCTCATCGCCAACCGCTGGCGGTAAGATCCAGGCATCAGCGCCCACTGACGATCGGTATTATATTGAAGAACTCAGCCTCGCGCGGGACCCAAACGTCTGCTCACCCGAACGGCGCACTATTGACCCTCATGAGCCCCCATCCGTATGCCGGCACAAGGGTTAACTCAGAGCGACCGATCGTCTTTTCCAGCCCATGCGCTCAGACTGCACTTTCGACTCGTTCTACGAGCTCTTAGATGCTTATCACAGGCGTTCACGTGCGTCGCCTCTATCCGACGGGCCTCTTTCAGTGATTCGTACCCGAGGAAGAGATTCGTATGAGAGGCGGCTCAATGACAGACGCGATCGAGCACGGGGAACTACCACTCCCCTCTCTTTCGTGAGCGGGCGGCCCAATTGATGGTCAAGGGTTGGTTTGAAAACGAGGCTCAATGTGCTCGCCGACTGCGCGGTTTGCTGCTTTGCCAAACGGCACCCTCCGCAACTCATGAGCAGACTAAGCCATTTGGGCCATGCTGCGCTTCGGCTTAAACCCAACAGCCACACCGCTGCCCACTGCTCACTGCTCACTGCTCAC
>CAYZUV010000058.1:0-11818 GCA_964481245.1 uncultured Pseudomonadales bacterium | reverse complement strand
GCCAAGTATTCATGATCACCAACCGTTCAAAACGATCGGGCGTCATCACGGCTTGCGCAAGGCCAATTGGGCCGCCCCAGTCCTGACAAACCAGCGTCACGCGCTGGAGGTCAAGTGCGGAGATCAAGGTCGTGAGGATTTCGATGTGCCGGCTGATGGTGTACCAGTGCGGGTCGGTGGGCTTATCAGACCGGCCAAAGCCCATGTGATCGGGCGCGATGCAACGGTACCCCGCCTCGACGAGGCTCGGGATCATCTTTCGGTAGAGGTAGGACCAGGTAGGCATACCGTGGAGGAGCAACATCACCGGACCCTCGCGAGGCCCCTCGTCGATATAGTGAAGCCGTAAATCCTCCCACCCATGGTATTGGGGGACGTACGAAAAATCGGATAAGGCGCCAAAAATTTCGTCGGGCGTGCGAATAAAGTCAGTCATGGTGGGACCCAAAAGTTCTGCTGGGTTCCGCAGTCTAGTTCGGCCTCGTATTAATGACAATCATTAGGTCTTCGAAAGCACTTCATCAAGCGTCGCGATATGCACGCGAAAGCATTAACGCCAAACGCATGGCGTTCAGTGGATTCAGCCATATCCCCGGAGATTGGCAAAAATGAACCTAAAATCAAGGTCAGTCCGCACAATCCACCGCACTATCCAGGAAGGCGTATTACCACCTCAGCCGCCCATCAATAGAGCCCAGTGATTATGAAAATGCTGCATTCGCATTTCATCATGACCCAACACCATCTCTTTAAATCCTTCTGAATTCATCCCTGCCTGGACTTCTTCAAGCAAGGAGATGTCTTGGTCAATGGTATCGGTCATTGACTTCTTTCCACTTTTGACGGCACTGGCGTCAAAGACATCATGATTTGGCCTGGTCTCTGGCATTGCGACAGCCGCGTGCCTGGTCATCCCACCTATGTGTTGCACGTCTGCTCCTGCCTCTGGAAACATCAGCAAGCTGATTTTATCGAACCAACATCGATTGGGGTCCGTCGGGTGAGGTCTCGGTCTTAAAATCCATAGATGCTCAGGCGTGAAAGATAAAATCGCATTTGGAAATAGGTTGTACTGCCAGACATCAGACAACTGGTGATCCTCGAGACCCGAGTAATCGAACCCGAGGCTCTGCCCGGCATCCCGCTTGCGAGACTGAATCGCAACACGAATGTCCATCACCCGTCCGACAAAATCGTCAGGGTTTAGCCCCACTTGCTTGAGTTGCATAGACTGTATGTCTGTTGGCTCTGAGGGAATCGGGAATTTCGGATTAACGGTAGCCCCTGGCACTTCAACCCCTGTGTGACCCCCTGCAAAAAGGCGTACTAGGTCGTTTTGGCAATCCACCATTCGTTGATGTTGAGGATGAAGAAAATCAACGTGGTACAGCTCAGAAAAGTTGTCCACCACGGTTTTCCAATTGCAGGCGATATCCACCGTTTGATCCTCAACCAGCGTCATTCGGTCAAATCGATAGCCCGAAAGATGTGCGGCCAACGGGCCCAGAAAGTCGGTCAAACTCATCGGGTTGTCGCCCAAGTGCACGAAAATCAGGCCATTCCAAACATCGAGCGCGACCGGCTTCAAAAACCGGCCTTGCCTTGGATCACTCGGAAAATTTGCAAGGCCAGGAACCCCCTTCAGGGCGCCATCAAGGTCGTAGGTCCACGCGTGGTACAGGCAGCGAAAATCTTGCGCATGCCCCCGGGACTCGTTAACCAAGCGATTGCCCCGGTGCTGACACACATTGTAGAAGGCCCGAATGTTACCTTGAGGCGACCGGGTGACCAGAATTTGCTCATTCGCGATTTCAAAGACAAAAAAATCGCCCGCTGTCGGAACATCGCTCACAAGCCCCGCAAGCAGCCATTGGGTCCGCCACACGGAATGCCACTCACGAGCGATTGAGTCCGCGCCAATATATCGAGACACATCGATGGTGCCGAGTTTAGGTTCTTCTATCCCATGAGAAATGACTTCCCGAGTCATACGTCTCCCTCCGGTGAGATTCTGGTTCAAAGTTTGCCCGCCCGCGCGGGTCTGCGCCAGGGGTTGGCGCGGCATAGCTGGAAGGGAGGAAATTTTAGACGCTACAGCTCGCGCAGCGCCGATCAGTCGGCTTGTAGGCCGAGCGAGGATTGCAGCCAGTGCCGGAATTCCGTTCGGCGTGGGCCTTCTCGCGAACTAGGCGGCGAGCGGCGCGACCGTAATTCGATGCAGCAACCGGTCATAGCCGTCATAACCGCCCGTGGCCGCGTGAACGACCGAACGGTTATCCCAGATCACCAGCATATTGGGCTGCCAGACCTGACGATAAATAAACGCCTCTTCGGATTGATGTGCAAATAACCTTTTTAACAGCGGCCCCGCTTGTTCGTCGGCCATATTTTCAATGCCGATTGTGTAACCGGGGCTCACAAACAACGCGGTTTCACCCGTTTCCTCGTGACGACGCCCGATGGCGTGGGTTTGTGTTGCGTAGGCTTCTTCAGAATATCGAATCGCCATTGACCGACCCTCATCCCGTTCGCCATACATACCCTCTGGGGAATACGCGAGTCGCGCAGAGTGAATGCCCTTAAGGCTCAGAAGTTCCTCTTTCAATACCGGGTCAAGCGCCTGCCAAGCAGAAATCTGGTCAGCAAATAAGGTGTCACCGCCTATCGGCGGAATCACATGGCCATAGAGCAGAGTTGCCGTTGGCGGCGTTGCGAGAAAACTCCAATCGGAATGAAACCCACCCGCAAAGAGCGGCGTTGTCTCATCCGCATTGCGGCGGACCTCAGCAACATGGGGATGGTCGGCAAGGTTCTCAAAATAGGGATCGGCGCCAAAAGGACCGAAACAGCTGGCAACAAATTCCAGTTCATCTAGCTCAAGCTTGAAGTTGGGCAACGCGATCACGCGATGTTTCAGCCAAGCGGCACGGAGTGCCGCTCGGACATCAGGGTCTTTCAAATCGGCCAATGTCACCCCGGTCACTTCGGCGCCGCAACACGCGTCTGCTGGGCTGATCTGCATAGACTGCTCCTCGATCCTTAATTACGCACCGTATCGATTCTACACGCTTAGCCGCCAAGTCAACGACTTGGCCTGCGTGGGGATTTAGGACCTTTCACTACCCAGCGTTGCAGCACAAAACTTGAATCAACCCTCGCTTTCTGGCGCGAGCAGGCCGCCAATCACATCGCTCGCGAGACTTAGAGGACCCCATGAATGAACCCCATGGTTCACGCGGGAATGGGCCGCGATAGCTTAGCATCCGCGCTATTCGCTCGCTCGATCGCGCTCGCGATCGACAGCAATCGATGGTCACCATAACGGCGCCCAATGAGCTGAACCCCAAAAGGAAGCCCCGAGGCATCCAGCCCCAAAGGCAAGGTCACTACGGGCAGTCCCACCACCGTCAGACTCGAAGTCAAATGCAGCCAAGCCATGTAATTAGCAATAGGGGCCCCATCCACTTCCGACGGATAATTGGTGGACCATGGAAATGGCTGCACGCCAACCCCTGGCACCATCAACAGATCGTAGTTTTCAAACAAGGCATCGCAGGCTCGAATGAGCTCCAACTGACCGTATCGCGCTTGTGCGATCGCCTGCATCGAGGTCTTCCGAGCCGCTTCATAAGTCTGTTTGATGTTCGGGTTGAATTGGTCATCCCATTCATCGGCTTCTTCAAAATATTGCGAAACAAATACATCCTGCCTCAGATGCCAATCGATGTCGGGCGCTCGCGTTAAATCGATCGGATGCGGATCACATCGGTTGAACTGGGTCGCGAGCCTCGCTAACCGGTCCTCGAAGAGCGCTCGCGTTTCTTTGGACACCAATAAACCGCCGAGATCAGTACTGACGGCGACGTTGAGCTGAGAGATATCAACAGGATCCAGTTGCCTGAAGATCTCTGACTGAAGGGGAAAAGCCATCGGGTCTCGATCGCCGCCCAGTGCGCGATCGGCGATGACTGAAAGCATCAATGCGACGTCTTCCACGTTTTGCGCGATCGGACCTTGAAGGCTGTAATGCGTCGAAGGCGTGCGACGCTCCTCATTGGGGACAACCCCAGGGGTCGCTCTAAAGCCCACAACCCCGCAATAGCACGCTGGAATACGTAGACTCCCACCATGATCTGATCCCGTGGCTAGCTTGACCATATCTGCTGCAACTGCGACAGCGGAACCCCCGCTGCTACCACCACACGTCATAGTCGGATCAAAAGGATTTCCTGTCGCACCAAAAAGGGGATTCACCGTATTCGCCCCGATGCTGTACTCAGGAATATTGGTCTTGCCCATGACAATTGCGCCAGCGGCACGCAGTCGCGCCACAATGCCCGCATCTTCTTGCGGTACATTGTTTGCGTGTCGTTCGCTGCCGAGCGTCGTCCGAATACCTTCTGTCCGCTGATTGTCCTTGATGAGCACGGGCAGCCCTGCGAGCGGCGGGACTGAGTCGCCTCGAGCATAGGCCTGCGCCCATCGCTCGGCCTCCGCGCGCGCCCTCGAAGCCGCTAGCGTCACGACGGCGTTTAATGAAGGATTACGTAATTCGATTTGATTGATCGACGTCTCGACCAATTGCAGTGGAGAAAGCGCACCGCGCTGCATCGCGGACAACTGCTCGACGGCTGAACTTTGCGCCACTCAAGGACCCTCCTTTGTGACGCGAGAATAGCACGCTTGACCGAACCTTCACGCGCTCCCTATGCTCTGGCTATGAATGCTCCTATTGTCATCACCGGCGGCACGTCAGGCATCGGCCTAGCCATTCGCTCAAGGCTGGAGGACCGGGGCTATGCTTTGATCAACCTCGACCTTGTCGAACCCGAGACGAACGCGCCACACATTGCATGTGACCTGAGCGTTCCCCCGTCAATTGATCAAGCCATTGCCGCTCTACCCGGAGAGATCAGCGCCTTGCTCTGCGTTGCAGGCGTCGGCCCCCTACCCGATCAACCCGAGAAGGTCATGCGAATCAATTTTCTGGGGACTCGCAGACTTGCCGAACACCTGCTGGCGCGCATCCGCCCCGAGGGCACGATTACGCTGGTGGCATCGAGCGCGGGTAGAGACTGGCGAGACAACAGAGACCACGTGGACGCAATGTTGAAGACGCCGAGTTTTGAAGCGGGCGTGGAGTGGTTAGCTGAGCATCCCGAAGCCTGGATCGACAACCCTTATAAGTTTTCTAAGCAGTGCCTGGCCGCCTACACCTATCACGCCGTTGGCCTGGCTCAACCTTTGGGAATCCGAGTGAATTGTATTAACCCAGGCATTACCCAAACGAATCTCTCCGATGACTTCAGGCAATTGCTGGGGGGTGAGACCTACGACCGCATCGTGGATCTAACCGGTCGTGCTGGACGTCCGGAGGACATCGCGGGTCTCGCTGAATTTCTCAGCGTGGGTGACTCACACTGGATTAATGGGGTTGAAATCACGGCTGATGGCGGCTACTACGCAGGCGTTGTCGCTGGCAGGCACTGATGACGGCTCAGCACCAGCCAACGCTCAGCCTTGCGGCGGCTGCAAGGTCTTTGAGGCACGGCAAGATCAATCTAACGCCCTGAACGCTGGGGCTAACATCACCTCCGCTTGCGAAAGGTCCATCGAGCCCTCTTGCAAGAAACACGCACGATAAAATGCCGAGGGCCCATACGCACTTTTGATCTCGCAATACTCAAACCCCAGCGCGTTGTAGTAGTCAGGATTTCCGAGCACAAAAAGCACATCAAGACTCCGCGATCGGGCTGCATCGATAGCCGACCTAATCAATTGTTTGCCGATGCCTTGCCCCTGAGCAAGCGGATGAACCGAGACGGGCGCGAGTTGGCCGGCACTCAGCACTGGCGTGCCTGAAACCTTTACTCTCGATACCGCAACATGCCCCTGAATCAAACCAACGTGATCGACCAGCACATGTTCGAAAAGCATGTCTCCATCCATCCTTAACTGCACAACGAGCGGCGCTTCCAAGACTTGGACCGCAGGCTGAGCATCGGTTTCAAATGCGCGCCGAATCAATTGGTCGACGCTTGAGTGATCTTTCGCCTCGAGGGGAGAAATTGAATGGTAAGGTTCTTTCACGCGCTTGATCGATCCGAAGGCCGCGCCCTGCACCCTGAGTCAGCTCGATCATCAGGCATCATCAGCCCTACCCTGATCGTGACTCGCGGATCGCGATTGAAATTCACGGTCTGCTTTCTTCCCGCGATAAACCCGCATGTCGATAGCCCGCCAGTGGGTCACTTGTAGGCTAAACAACAGTCTCGGCTCGGTTCTCATGTTTTCAAAGAATCGATCAACGGCCGCGGCATTAGCCGCAACGCCCTGTCCCACATACTTCTCTGCAAGTCGCCGGGACATCGGCCAGATATCTTCCTCAAGCCGATGATGCAAGGTTGCCAACCCTTCAATCGCGACGAACCCTGCCACAGGCGTTAACGCTTCGATGCACAACGAACACCGGGGATCACGCTGCAGCTGCTTACACCACACCCGGTGATCCGTTCCGGTCAACCAGAAGGTCCCCTCGTCATACAACCACCAAACAGGCACCGTGTAGGGTAATCCGTTCGCCCTGACCGAAGCCAAAACACCAATATGGGGCTGCTCCAGAAAGTCACGTTTCGTCGCCTCATCCATCCGAGGCATCGTGGATTTCCTCTTAATCTTCGATGATTCATCGCCACGCTTGGTTCCGTCGAACAGCACATGTCGCGATCACAATCGATCATTTAAACAGCTTACAAGACGCGCTTTCCTCACGTGTGCGATCAACCGTCGCGATCAGTCGACGCTTCAATTCCGCGCCTCACATTTGATCACGCATATCGCGTCTCGACCCGTTCCACAAAACCCGTTCCACTAAGAAGACGGTCTACCAAGTTATCGACGCTTACCCATAGGTGAATCCGCCTTGCCTGTGAGACTTGCGGAGCCGCGGCCTGAGCCCTTAGTTCATATCTCGAATCAAGACCCAGTACACGACCGACACGCTGAAATGCCGTGCCATCTTGTCAGCGAGTTACGTTCTTAAGCGACCTCGTATCGATCAATCACGGCTCGAACCAATCCACTGCGGACGATGTCATCTCGAGTGAATGTATGCACTTTCACCTGCGGCAAATCACTTAGACGATCAATGGCATCAGCCAAGCCATTGGCACCCCGCAAGTCACTCTGCTGAACATCCCCGTTGATGACGACCGTGCAATCCGTTCCAATTCGCGTCAAGAACATTTTCATTTGTTGAATCGTGGTGTTTTGAGCCTCATCGAGAATGACAAAGGTTCCTGGCCCAAAGGTGCGTCCGCGCATATAGGCAAGGGGCGCTGCGACAATCCGTCCGTGACGAAGGTAATAATCCACTGCGCCACGGCCCAAACGTTCGTCCAAAATTTCTCTGAATGCTTCGATGTAAACGCCAAATTTTTCATCGATATCGCCTGGCAAGAAACCTAAATTCTCTCCCGCTTCGACTGCCGGGCGCGTCAGCAGAATGCGGTCGATCGTGCCTTTTTTTAATCCCTCTGCAGCAAGGCCCGCTGCACAATAACTCTTGCCTGTGCCTGCTGGCCCAACACCAAACGTTAACGCATGGGTCTGGATCGCCCTCATGTACGCTGATTGGCTCTCTGTTTTTGCCGTCAGCGGCGCAATTCGGGTGTCTCGGTTGCAGTGCAGCCTTAAGTCATACTCGGGCCAGCACGAATCCCTCAAAAACTGCGATGCAAACGCCCCTTCTCTTTCATCCCCCTGCTTTCGCTTTGACTTCTTACCGTTCATCTTGATGTACAGGTTCTTTACCGAACGTCGGGATTTAGCGGTCATACAAATAACACCTCGCTGCAAGAAAAATCGATTCGAAACGCCCGGCAACTCGAAGTCGGTAAGGCGGTTCGTCTGGGTGATTGAATGGGAGTCCACGCAAACAGACGTGAAGACGTGCGGTGACATGGGTAGATGTTTTGGGCGCAGGCACCAGCATCGGGGTCGAATTCAAAAACTACAGACCGAGTGGATACTGACATTCAGCCCCTAAACGAAGAAGGAACAATCGCTTCGATATTAGCAAGGGTGCCAGTTCTTGCAATACCCTAAACGACAATTGGGGTCAGTTCTTGAAACCTTCAGGAATGTCTAAAGATTTCTCCATGATTAAGCGTCGATACTCGGCCTGGCATGGCCTATGGTGCTCAATCACCCAGCTCGTGGTCTGGTTGCGCGATCACCCACAACGCATCATTTTCCTCTTGGACGCGAGGGAGCGGTCGCAAACGGCACCGGGCTGTCTCCGGCTCAAGGCATTCACCAGTATTCTTATTGAATCGATACCCATGCCATGGGCAGCGGACTTCATTAGGTGCACCCTCAACCTTCTGAAGCGGGCCCAGCAAATGCGGGCAGATCTTTGGCGTGAGCGTCCAATTGGACGTCATCGAGAGTTCATAAGTCTGACGATTGAGCTCGAAAGTGAGCGGTAGCTTATTTCGGAGCTGATCGACCGGCCCCAACTCAAGCCGCTGCGTCCGCGACCGATGCGCATCGAGCTGCCGCTGACGCTCTCGCATCATGGCCTCGTCTTCATCCCATAGTATCGAATAGAGCCTGCGCATCGATTCACCCAAGCTCGACACCTTATCCGCTGAAACATCGCTCAAGTAAAAGGACACTTCGATGTCCGTCGCGTGAGATGCGGCAGCCTTGAGGCGCGTCCAAATTTCACTGCGCTGAAGCCCACCCGCGTAGCTTCGAGCAACATACTGATCTTGATCCACGCACAGTTCGATGTGGCTCGAATGCTCTGGGCTCGACCAAACACGCCATCCCCATGAACCCGCTTCATCTAATTCGCAATAATCAAAAGAGGTTTCGTGAAGATAAGGAAGATGCTCCCAATCCAGCACGTTCTCCCAGACTCGTTCTATGGACGCTTCGATCCGTCGTTCAAGCTGACCGACCCTCGTGAGCGCAAGTTCATTCGGGTTTAAGGTGAGCGATTGGTTTTGAAGCGCAGGCATCTCTAGAGTCTACCCTAATACCCTGCCAGGGCCATTCACGTTCAGGAAATAGAGAGGTACCCTTCTTTATGATCGATCAGGCAACCCACAAAGAGGCACTACTATGACTGAAGACTCCGGGCTTCACTTACTGGAGCACCCACTCTCTCCTTATGTGCAAAAGGTGAAGCTCGCGCTGCATTTCAAGGGCCTCCCCTTCACAAGTGCCTACCCCATGACAAGCACCGATATCGCCGAGGATTTTGCCTTGAGTCCCCGAGGCGAAGTGCCGCTGCTTAAACATCGAGACTTGGCGCTTTACGATTCGCGTGTGATCTGCACCTACATTGATGAGACTTGGCCAGAGCCTGCGCTCATGCCCCAGAGCCCCTATGAGCGCGCACAAATTCGCTGGATTGAAGACGCGATGGATACGCATTTTGAGGCTAACACCTGGGGTCTCGCGGAAGTCACCATCTTTCGGCGTGCGACCGGCGAACTGGCTGATCGCCTGTCCCGTCATGCACAGGAACAAATTTTGAATTGGTTTCACTGGCTAGACCAGCGATTACCGAAAAGCGGGTGGTTTAACGGCCCAAGCTACGGTTGGGGCGATATGTGCGTGGTGCCGTTTGTTAATGGCGCGGCCCGATTTGATCTGCACCCTAGAGCTGGGACCGCGCTCGCCACCTGGCTCCGTCGCGTCAACGAGATCGACGCTGTCCGATTGACCCAAGCCGCAGCGACCGAGGCTGAACTCGACCCACTGACGATGCAAGCCGCGTTAACATCGGGTTTTAAGCGAGAGTACCGAGATCATCGATTAGAATGGATGATTCGAGCTGGCGGTATTGATGTGGTTGCCCAGGGCCTCTCCAACAACAACATTCGTTTCAATGGGAGCTTTTCGTGAACTCAATCATTTTGCACCACTACCCACCCAGCTTGTTCTCGGAGAAGGTCAGGATACTACTCGGTTACCTTCAGCTCGATTGGCAGTCGGTCATTATCCCGCCCATCATGCCCAGGCCCCACTTGATGCCACTCTCAGGCGGCTATAGAAAAACACCCATCATGCAAATCGGAGCGAATATCTACTGTGACACCGAGATTATTTGTCGAAAACTGAACAGCTTGAGCGACAAACCCGATCTCTACGCTGCCGGGTTTAATCCCGAGCGCGTCGCCCGGTGGGCCGATACCGAGCTATTCCGCACGACAGTCGCACTTAATTTCAGACCAGAAGCGATCGCAGCCCAAATGAGTCAGATGTCCTCCGCAGATCTCGAGGCTTTTCAGAAGGACCGTGCCGAGCTCTCGGGGGGCAGCGCGATCGTGGCCGTCGATCCAGCATCCGCTGAAGCCCATTTCAAAACGTTAATGGATCAACTGGCGCGTTCTCTCAAAACGCCCTTCTTATTCGGTGACATCCCTAGCATTGCAGATTTCAGCGTCTATCATTGCCTGTGGTTCGTGGCAGGCAATGCCGCCAACGCTCACCTCATGGACCCATGGCCCGCGGTGCTCGACTTCATGGCACGCGTAGGTGAATTTGGACATGGTCAGTTCACGGAGATTACAGCTGAAGCCGCATTGGAGATTGGCTGTCAGACCCCTCCTAGCTTGTCTGATGAGGCTCGAGTCGATGCAACCTTCGCCGGCGAGCTGACCCAAGGCATGGTCGTCGGCGTTGCGCCGAATGATTATGGCCGGACGCCCGTAGTTGGCAGTTTGCATGCTTGGACAAGGGATGAAATCGTCATTCTAAGAGACGATGCCCTTGCAGGTGACATCGCAGTGCACTTTCCGAATATCGGCTTTGAGGTTCAGACCTCCGATCTCTGAGCCCCGAGGGCCCTGGTATTGAAACAGGTACGAGCGTGCGCCCACGGATCAGGCAGCGGTTTTCTTGTCGACACACTTGAGCACTTCGGCCTGAAAGACTTTGCCTCGCTCATTCACAATGTCGAGCACATGGAGCGAGGTCGGCACAAACGCAAACCCGATCTGATGTTCAGGGTGCCATTGGAAAATAGAGCCTCCTAGGCCCATCCAACCATAGAATCCCTCTCGGCCAACATTCAGCCCCCGCTCAACGGGACCCATGTCGGGCAGGGTGTCAAAGCGCGCGATACCTCCCTGGCTGAACGTGGTGCGCATCCCCATATCTTCCGTTTTCAGCTCCGCATGAAGCGCTTGCCAGGCATCGCTCGATAGATAAGTTCGGCCCTCAAAGGAGCCGCCGGCGGCCAGCATGGCCGCGAGTTTTGCGTAGCCTCGTGCTGATCCGTGCGAATTCGCCGAGCAGGTCTCACCTTGGGCAATCGCATCATCGTTAAAGGACTCAATTCCCGTCATGCCTAAAATGGGTACGGGTAATTTACGATCAGCCCGTCCACGCATTTGTCGCACCATCGGAGCCAAATTACGCACTAAGTCGAAGAGATGGTGGGTCACCGACCGACCCATCCAGGCTGGGAGGCAACTTTTAAGCAAATGCTTCGTAAGAGACAAAGGCCTGAGTGGCGACCGCCTATTCAGTTCTTCTTCGGTGAGCCCAAGCGATACATCGATTCCAAGCGGGCCAGCGATGTCTTCTCTCAGGAACTCTCCGATGGTTCGTCCCTTCGCATCGATGCGCCTAAACACTTCGTTGACAATCCACCCGCGAGTGATCGCGTGATACTCCCTCTTGCTTCGTTCCGGGTTTGCATAATATAGAGGGTGCGTTTCTAGTTGCCTGCCAATCGCATTCGCCTTAATGCGATCAGTGCGCAAATCACTCGGATCAAGACTGATTTCTAATGCCGCCA
>CAYZUV010000057.1:0-11825 GCA_964481245.1 uncultured Pseudomonadales bacterium | reverse complement strand
CAACGCATCCGAGGCAGCGGTCAATGCTGAGCTGATCACACTTGAAAACGAAAACGTTTATCTCGCCATCACCCCTAACGACGTCGGCCTCACCACCTCACTCGCACTTTCGGTTGACGATGGCGATGGCACAGACGCCGACGCGGAAGGGCTTTCAAGACTCGCGAGCAGTAATCTAGTGGTTGAAATCGAAGGATCGCCTTCTCTGTTTTCGGTTGACGGTGTAGCTTATGAACGCCCATCGAACCAAGTGGATGATGTGATCGAAGGCGCTACGCTCTACTTGTTCAACGTGTCGGGGGATGAGGTGGTTGAATTTGCAATCAGCGAGCGCGAGCTGATGGCAAGCGCCCTCGGTTACCTTGAAACAAGCGATGCCATTCTAGCCGAAGAGGGTTCCATCATTTTCTACATCACGCCCCCAGGCGAACCGGACACGCTTTTATACGAGGAAAGCCTGTCCATTCTTGGTGGCGCTTACCAACTGGTCACAGCGGGCGGCATCGGTGACACCCTAGATTTTGGTTTGGCGATTGACCCTCGACGACCCATTGCCAAGCACAAGGTCATCTCAGTCCTCCATGCTGCACCATCGACAGCCATTCTCGATTTTTACGTCTTGCGAACGGGCCGCTCGATCAACGATTTCACACCTTCAGGCAATGATATCCCCTTACTTTCTGCCGGGTTTTACAACCTCACAGGGGATACCTATCAACTGACGGTGGCGGAGTCGTCTAGCAAAACCGTGCTGGCGGGCCCGCTGTCAATTGAAACCGCAACGCCAGGCATCGAACGCGTGTTGATTTTAGATGCCAATGGCGGAGGCACGCCGCCTCAACTCGTGATCCAGGACACTGGGAATTAAGCCTAGGTTCGACTGGGGTCGATAAAGATCTTTTGCCAGTTCGCGGACCGAGCCGCCTCGATGGCTCGCTCGATTTCATGCAGTCCAAATCGAATCGATGTGGGCGGCCGGAGATGCCCCGCACCGAGCCAGGCTTCAGCCGCAACCAAATCACCGCAACGAGACCCCAACAACCGCACCTCATTGACCATCAATGCCTGGAGATCAAGCGCAGTGGCCGAGGCAATTGTGCTTTTTAGGGTGATGGTGCCCTGAGGCGCGATCGCTCGTTCGGCGAGGGCAAGCCCGCCTTCTGCGCCCGAGGTTTCGATAATCCATGGCCAGGCCGCATCATCAGTCGAATCACAACTGGGCAAGCCAGCGTTGGCAAGTTGTGATCGACGCGCGTCGTTTCGAATATACACGGTCACCTCGATTCCCTGACGCTGCAGTACTTGCGCGACCAGGAACCCAAGTCGCCCGGCACCGATGACAAGTGCCTTCTCCGGCAATTGATCGCCAAATGGCTCAAGCACCCTCAAGGCGGCCGCAACCGGTTCTGCAAGGGCTGCTGCCTCATCACTGATGCTCGAGCGCACCGGCACAAGGTTATTCTTGGGCACCACCACGAATTCCGCAAAGGCGCCGGCGCGATGTTTGATCCCCAAGACAGATCGGGCTCGGCAATGATGGGCGTTGCCGCGCAGGCAGGCCTCGCATTGGCCGCAACCAATATTAATATCCGCTACGACGCGCTGTCCTTTTGATGCGCCCTCGGCGATTTCACCCACAAACTCGTGACCGGGAATTCCCGAAAACGAGTAATAGCCTCGCGCCAACTCGAGATCTGTCCCGCAGACCGCAGCCAGTCTTACTCGGAGGAGAACCTCGTCCTCACCTGGCTCTGGCGTGGGGTGATTCTCTTCAAGTCGAAACTGACCTGCTTCCAGAAAAATGGCTCGCATCACTTACGCTCTACAATGGACTATTTATCGCGTACCGCCAGTTTAAACCAAGCCGCCTTTGCCTTGCTGATGCGCCCCAGATGCGCTGCGAGGACGCTTTCACGCATCGCTACGCCAAGATAGCGAATCGATACACCGCGTGGACCCAAGCGCTTAACATTCAACATTGTTATGCTCGACCGCAAGGACAAGGGACAGAGGACTCGCTTCAGCGCTATCATCCCCCAAACGCTACGGTATACACGCATAGGCATCGAGTCGAGACGGAGAGCACACCATGACCACCACTGCAGACCCCCGAAATTGGCAAATCAAGCGTCTGGCTGCGGCCTTGGGTGCTGAAATTCATGGGGTTGATTTAAATCATCCCAGCCAAGGGCTGGCTGATGCGCTTGAGGCCCTACTCCTTGAACATCAGGTCCTCTTTTTTCCGAACCAAAATATCGGCGTCGATGCCCACGTCGCACTCGGCGAGTTCTTTGGCCCTCTAGAAGGCCACCCGAACATCAAGCAGAACCCGGGCCAGCACCCTAAGCTCTTTAGGCTTGAAGCAAGCAGAGGCGGTATCGCGGATGAATGGCATTCAGATATTACGTTCCAAGCTCAGCCCTCAAAGATGTCAATCTTACATATGGTGACTTGCCCACCTGTGGGAGGCGATACCATGTGGAGCAATCTTTACCTTGCATTTGAGGCCCTTTCTCAACCTATGCGGGACTTGTGTTTGAAACTGACTGCGCTCCACGACGCGCATCCACACAACCATCCAGAACAAACCAGCATTCACCCGGTGGTTCGAAGGCACCCCGACACAGGTCGAGCTGCACTGTATGTAAACGAGCATTTCACACGTCGTTTGGTCGAAATGAACGCCTCTGAAAGTGCCGCCCTACTCAACTACCTAACCCAATGGGTGGCCTCACCAAAGTTCACCGTGCGCTACAGTTGGACACCAGGCACGGTGTGTATCTGGGACAATCGCTGCACTCAGCATTTTGTGATCAATGACTTTGAGGGCGAGCGGGTGATTGAGCGAATCACCGTCATGGGAGATGACGTCCAAGCGGCTGGAAACGTCACGAGCTATGAGCCTTACGTACGCCAGGGTTCGCTATCCGCGACCAGTCGGCACGACCGTCAGCTTCACTTCCATTTGCAGTCTGCATCAATCCAGTAGGCTCGAAACGTCGGCGGCTCGAGCCTCGGTTTCGCCTTCAGATTGGTTGCCAGACAACACGAGCATCGCGCAGAACGACCCGGGAGAGCATCAACCTAGATGGCGCGTTTTCATTCCCTGCCGACTCCCCTATCATGGGGCCTCAATTTTTTATCCGAGTACAACACACCGTGAGACCTCTTGACGACATTCTAGTCATCGAAATCGACAGTTGGATGGCTTCTCCGAGCGCAGGCGCCATACTCTCCGATCTTGGTGCCCGCGTGATCAAGATCGAACCGCCAGCGGGAGACCCTATGCGCGAGATGGGACGGCCTCCAAAGGTTGACGGTCCAGTCAACGAGTTCGATCTTCAGTTTGATGTTGATAACAGAGGCAAAGAATCTTTGGTCGTCGATCTCACCAGCGAAGAAGGCATCCAAACTGTCCAGACGCTCTGTCGACATGCGCAGGTCTTTATGTGCAATCTCCTGATGGAGCGCCAGCAAAAATATCGATTGGATCCCGATTCACTTTTCGCTCTGAACCCCACACTGGTTCATGCCACTCTGACCGGCTATGGGACCACCGGCCCCGAAGCATGGCGGCCAGGCTATGACGTGACGGCATTCTTCGGTCGATCCGGCCTCTACGATGCTATGCGCGAGGGGGACGATGGTCTGGTGCCCCAGGCGAGACCCGCACAGGGCGATCACACCACGGGCCTCGCCTTCGTCGCGGGCATCATGGCTGCCCTTCGCCAGGCAGAACGCTCAGGCCAGGGCCAAACCATCGAGACGTCACTATTCGAAACGGCTGTCTGGACCCAGGCTTCAGATTACGCGACCACGGCGGTTGACCATGCTCCGGTTAGAAGAAGAGCCAGACATCAGATGCTCACGCCCACCGCGAATCGCTATCCATGCGGTGATGGCAATTGGGTTGTATTCAATATGCCCGGAGAAGACCGATGGCAAGCCCTTTGTGAGGTACTAGGCCTCGAACACTGGCTGAAGGAGGAGAAATACGCGACAGCTAAATCTCGCTATCAACATATGGCCGAATTGACGCAAGGCATCGACGCCGCCTTGTCCGCAAAATCTAGAGATGAATGGGGCCCTTTATTTGATCAGGCGGGCCTCATATGGGGACCCGTCCTTGGCTTACATGAGGTGCCAGGCGATCCTCAAGCAGAAGCCATTGGCCTCTTCCCAACGTTGGTTGATGAGACCATCGGCGAATACCGAAGCGTTAACATTCCTATGCGCTTTGGTCACTGCGAGGTCGGCCCAAGGCGTCCAGCGCCCAAACTAGGAGAAAATACTGAGGCGCTAAGGTCAGAATTCAATTTGCCAGGCGTTGGGGTAACGGGTGACTAACGTTCCTGCGCGGGAGGAAGCGCCAATCCGCCCAGCGTCGACACTCATCTTGGTGCGTGACGCTGGGTCATCATTTGAAATCCTGATGTTAAAGCGAACAACGAAGGCAGCCTTCGCCAGCGGAATGTACGTATTCCCGGGCGGACGAATCGAGGAACACGATGGCCGACCGGATTACACCCCGTTTCTTCGGCCATTGCTTGCCCACCAGGCAAAGCAGTACACCGCTCTAGGGGATAACCATTTCGGCGCTTACATCGCCGCCATCAGAGAGACCTTTGAAGAGTCCGGTGTTCTCATGGCAAAAATCGAATCCGGCGAATGGGCGACGATCGAGCCTCGACTTGCACAATCTGCGCGACGCGACCTTCACGACGGCAGGCTAGCGCTCATCGATTTCTGCAGGGCCCATGACCTGCGACTTGCGGTTGACGAGCTCGACTTCTATAACCGCTGGACGACCCCACCAGGCCGACCGCGACGATTTGATACTCGGTTTTTCATTGGTGTGGCGCCGCCGCTAGCGCAGGGTAAAGAGGACGGGGTTGAGACCACCGACGCAGTATGGATTACACCCCGCGATGCCCTCGCACGACATGAGGCCGGCGATTTTGATTTGATGGCCGTCACGGTCAAGCAACTCGCCGCAATCAGCGACTATGGATCGGTGACTGAGCTTAAAAGAGCATTGGTCGAGCAAACAACTTTTCCACACTACCAGCCGCCAGATTATGTACCCACTTAGACGCCCTCATCAGCCAAAGGATCCTTCGGCATGAAGACAGCCACAACTGAATTCAAGATCGAGGGACGCGTTGCATGGATTACGCTTGATCGACCTCGGGCCATGAATGCGCTGAACATTGAGCTCAAGTGGCAACTCTCCAAGCACCTAGATGAGGTTGCGCAAAACGACGAGATCTGGATGGCCGTCATCACTGGTCGAGGCGAACGCGCCTTTTCCGCAGGTGCGGATCTCAAAGAACGCGCGTCGCTCTCGACCTTGTCTGAGGAGGCGAGGTCTCTTCTCAAACAAAAAGAACAAGAGACTCAGCACATTATTTCGAGATGGGACTTCGGCAAACCCCTCATCGCAATGGTCAACGGCTTTGCCTTGGGCGGCGGCTTTGAAATCGCCCTGGCTTGCGACCTGATCATTGCCAGTGACCACGCTGAATTTGGCCTTCCGGAACCGAGGCGAGGCCTGATCGCGGGCAGCGCCGGCGTTCACCGGCTCCCTCGCCAAATGGGGTTGAAACCTGCCATGGGCTACTTACTCACAGGCCGCCACTTTACCGCGGCGCGAGCCTATGAGCTTGGCTTGGTCAACGAGGTAGTACCGCTAGAGGACTTACGGGCCGTCACAGAAACCTATGTGAATGATATTCTTCGGTGCGCCCCACTGGCTGTCAGAGCCACCAAAGCCTCCGCCATGCAGGGTTTAGATCATCCGCTTCGGGACGCCTTTCAAAGAGATTACCCAGAGGAGCTTGCCAGACGAGCCAGCCTAGACGCACTCGAAGGCCCCAGAGCATTCGCAGAAAAGCGCACGCCCATCTGGCAGGGTCGCTGAGTCACATTGGTCTAAAACGCGTTAATGATGGTGGCCAGCGGTTCCATCAGGGCCGTGTGGATGCCCGTGGGAAAGTTCTTCCCGCGTCGCTTCACGGATGCGGGTGATCTTAAGTTCAAAGGTGATGCTTTTCCCCGCGTAGGGGTGATTCCCATCAATGTCCACATTAAAGCGCCCCGCCTTGACCACGGTCGCATCGCGCGGGCCGCTTTTTGTGTTCACCTGCACCCGCATACCCGCCAGTAACTTCTTGGGCGGTTTGATCAAATATTTGACGGGAATCCGCTCGACAGCATTATCGCGACGAAGCCCATAGGACTGCTCGGGCGGGAGGGTGACCGACACGTCGTCGCCGACCTTCTTCCCCTCTAGCGCAGACTCGAGACCCGACATCAGGTTTCGATACCCATGCAGATAAACCATAGGGTTTGAGGCCTCACTCTGCTCTAAACACGCGCCGTCGACATCTAGTAAACGGTAATCCGCAATCACCACAACGCCCTTGCTGGCCACTAACTCCGTGGTTGTTTTAGTTTCACTCATGATGCCTTCGCTTCCTCATTTCATCTCTGTCTCAGGCCTTTGTACCCGCGTTGAAACGCCAACCGTCTTGGTATTCGCAGAATTGCAATCAGCCCCACCCAGGCCCCTCAATGACGCGGTCCTCTCGAGCGTTGAGTTTATCACCGAGCCTCTCACAGCGTCGTCACTTTTCAATCCAGAGACAGTTGCTTTCGCAAGCCTCGGCAAATTTCAGGAAGACTGGACTTCTTTGAGCTGCTCTTCTTGACCCTTGGGTTTGTGGTGAACACTTGACGCTACCGGATCGCGTGAGCCTTCAATCCGGCGACTCATGACCGTAAAAGGCTTCTTCCACACTGCATCGCAAAGGCGCTGAGGTGTGGGCAGAGGTTTGCGGTCAGCTCTTGCGTCTCGTTAGTTGATCTTCGAAGCCCACAGACCAGCCATCCATGGCCGCAAGGGGTTCTTTCGGACAATGCCTCAAAGGTGCTGACGTGCGGGCATTAGTGAGCATCGACCATTAGCCTCAGTCGTTCATTTTTACATCGACAAAGACGAGCCCTATGGGCGGTACACGGCTGGTGCAGACGATTCCGCAAGAACCATTGGGTGTTGCAACCGTCAACCAACCCGAGGCCATTCATCTGCCGGTAGCCAGGCTTACGCACCCCATGTCACACCTAGAACTATGAAACCATCATCTCAATTGGGCGCCCGATCCAGATCCGCGCGCAAGGTACTCGAAGCACCAAAAAAGCAGAGTCCCGAGAAGAAAGTGGCTGTGGGCACCACATAGAGCAATGCGTACCGCAATGACTCGGCGCCAAGCGACGGATTAAGTAAATCGCTCAAAACGCCAACACTCCAAGGCCCTAATCCAAGTCCTATGATATTGAGCACAAACAATAAAATGGCGCTGGCCAGCGCTCGCATCCTGAGGCCTACCAAACCGTGAACCATCGCAAGCGTGTTGCCGAGGTACAGGGTCGCTAGGAAGCCAGGGATCACAAACATCGCCAGCGACCAACTAGCGGAGTCTGCCAAATAAGTCGCAATCATCAGAGGGATCGAAATCAGTGCCGCAATCCCGGGAACCCAGAGATACCAGCGCCGATCCCTTGGCGCTAAGCGTTCGGCCAGTATTCCACCAAGCATCAGGCCCACCGCGCCACCCAAGCCTAGAATTAGCGCCAACCAGATTCCGACTTCACCACTCGTTAGACCAAAACTTCGAATCATGAACGAGGCCGTCCAGCTGTTCATGCTGTAAACCGCAAACGCATTCATCGCCGCCGCCATTGCCATAAATCGAAATGATCGCCGACTCCAGAGCACGGAAAAAACCACACCCAGCGGCTCTGCTTCGCCCGTCGCTTGCTTAGAATCGGCCAGGCCACGAATTGGCTCAGCCAGAGTAAATCGCACGAGAAGCGCCACCAAAATGCCAGGCACCCCCACCACGACAAACGCGACGCGCCAACCGAAATATTCGTTGAGAAGCCCGCCGAATAAAAAACCGAACATGACTCCGATATTGACCCCCGTCGAATAAAAGGACAGCGCGCTTGCTCGGCGCGCCGGCGGAAAGATGTCACTGATGATCGAATGGGCAGGCGGACTGCCGCCAGCCTCACCCACCCCAACTCCGATCCGCGCGGCGAGCAATTGCAGATAATTTTGGGCGGCCCCGCTGATCGCGGTCATAAAACTCCAAAGCCCAATGGCAAGTGCGACGATATTTCTTCGGTTGGATTTATCCGCCCAGCGCGCGATGGGAATGCCAGCGGTCACGTAGAACATGGCAAATGCGAATCCGGTTAGGAGTCCCAGCTGAGAATCGCTCAGACCCAGATCAGCCTTGACCGACTCCTGCAGAATCGCAAGCAATTGGCGATCAATAAAGTTGAAGGTGTAGACCAGTGTTAATAGCCCCAAGGCATAATATTTAGACGTGGTTGTGACGTAATGGTTCTGCATGACCCGCGCTCACCAAGTGAGAGATCAGCATCGCATTGTTTGGCCGCTAGGTCACGGCTTCGAGGGGATCCACATCAGAATGAGGGAACCAGGCCGCAGCCCAATTGGCGAGACCGCAGGGTTCAGCGAATAGCCTACGACACGGCCGTAGCGTTACGGCCGTGTCTACGACGAAGGGCGCGGATAGGAACCTGCGGCGTATCGATTAGCTTGGGTCTGCCAATTTCAGCAGCTGCTTGCCCGTGTTTTGTCCGCTAAATAGTCGCTGCAGTGTGGCTGGGATGTTTTCGAAGCCTTCTTGAACATCCTCTTTATGTTGAATGAGACCCTGCGCGTACCAGGGCACCATATCAGCAAGGAACTCTCCGACGCGATGGAGATAATCCACGATGATGAAACCTTCCATTCGCGACCGGGTGATCACTAAATTCATCAAATTTTTTGGGCCGGCTTGAGGCTCTGTCTCGTTGTAACCTGAAATACCGCCGCACAAAATGACCCGAGCATTCATCGATAAGTGGGCAAGACCAATCTCTAAGATCTCACCACCCACATTATCAAAGAAAATATTGATGCGTTCCGGGCAATGTTTGGCCACACCCTCAGCCACAGATTCGTTCTTGTAATCAATCGCAGCGTCAAATCCCAGAGCATCGGTCAGCCACGCACACTTTTCTGGCCCCCCTGCGATCCCGACGACTCTCGCGCCTTTGATTTTTGCGATTTGGCCCACCACCGAGCCCGTCGCACCGGCTGCGCCAGAGACAAGTACGGTGTCTCCTGCTTTGGGCTCACTCAGATCCAGCAGGCCAAAGTAAGCCGTTAATCCGGTGGTACCAAATACGCCGAGCGCCTGCTCAGGCGTAACGCCTTGAGGCAATTTGGATAGCCCAGCACCAGCTGGCGCGACGAAATAATCTTGCCAGCCTCCGAGCCCCTGAACCAAATCACCTTCCTGGAAATCAGCGTGCTTGGACGCCACCACTTGGCCAACCGTGCCCGCGCGCATGACCTCACCAATCCCAACGGGCGGCATATAACTTTCCATGTCATTCACCCAACCTCTCTGCGTTGGATCGAAAGACAGACAAAGATTGCGTACACGCACATCCCCCTCCGCAATCTCATCCATCTCGGACTCGATGTACTCGAAATGTTCTGGACCAATCAGCCCTTCTGGTCGATGTTTCAAACGCCATTGTCTATTCAATGTCACATTCTTCTCCTTTGTTACTGATCGGTTGCTCGAAGCTGGCCTTGTTCGCGTTCTCTTTGCCTGACTCAAGAAGAGATCGGGTACCGCATTTAGCCCCGCTCGCTCTAAGTTACAACGCTCCACCGCCCCCCCTCGAATCCGCGCTCTCTTAATCGCGGTAGTTGCGCCCTTGGCATGAGTTCTTATCGGTTTACGCCTTAGTTTACGCCCGATTGCAATCAACACCCTTCGGGTTCTACGCGATCGGCCTCGACTCTGATCTCTGGCGCGGCGAGAGATTCAAGCCCCAAACGTCTTGATTGGATCAATCATCTAAAGCCCGGGCTGCGATCCAACCTTAATCGGCACCTCATGACAATCGACCCGGTTGCGCCTTGCGTTCACCGCTGCCGTCCTCGAGGACTCAAGGCAAGTCACCTACCCGATGTTGACAGCGCACTTAGTGGCCCACTGATTTGAATTTAAAATTCGCATCCCTGGGGTCCACACACGATGCATCAGGGCACAATGACCGGCTTTATGCAGGCGCCTTCGTGAGAGACGTGTTTTGAAGCCAGCGCCGCCCAAGCGGGGGGGCAGACTACGGAACCGACGCCTCAACACGCCTTCAAGCGACCGTGCTCGCCAGCACTTTGCTACCCCATATTCAGTGATCCTCCGATCACGGGCCGGGTCGGTCGAACGCTTCTCTAAAATGGCGACGGCAGACCGACACATAGGCGTCATTACCACCGATTGCGATCTTGGCTCCCTCGGTCACAACTCGCCCTTGCTCATCTACACGAAGCACCATGGTCGCCTTGCGCCCGCAATGACAGATGGCTTTCAGCTCCTTGAGATTGTCAGCCCAGCTGAGCAAGTACAGGCTGCCCTCAAACGGTTCACCCTGAAAATCAGTTCGAATACCGAACGTCAGCACCGGGATGTCGAATTGATCACACACGTCGCCTAAGGATTTCACCTGGGATTTGGTTAGAAATTGCGCTTCATCAACCATCACGCAATGGAGTGCTTGCGCTCGAACAGAAGTCTCAATCAATGCAAAAAGATCATCCGTTGGGGTGAACGTGGTTGCGGGTTGAGAGATGCCTGTTCTTGACGTGATCCGCCCTTCACCGAAGCGATCATCTAATTGAGGGCACAGGAGTAACGTGTGCATGCCCCGCTCGCGATAGTTGTAACTCGACTGCAACAACGCCGCTGATTTGCCCGCGTTCATGGAAGAGTAATAGAAATAAAGCTTGGCCAATGATTGCACCTTGAAATTGATTAAAAATTCAGTCCCCCGCATCGCATCGATACAGGAGCAAACTGACTATATCAGAGCGACCAGTGGGCAACTTAGCCTGCTGGAAACTTGCGTATTCGTGAATCAAAACAGAGGTCACGCAGTGACAACTGTGCGATGCAAATCCTGCTCTAAGTCTCAATTTAGATATTCGGGTTCCCATTTTCTAACGCTGCCCACACCTCAAGCTCCAGGAGGTGCCTACGCCTCCCAAGGGGAGCGCACCCTCTACTTCTATCCGTCGATGGCCCATTTAGACGATCGCTGCATACTTCAAGGTGAATGCGCAGATTCTCCTGCTGCGGCTCCAGGGTGAAACTGATTCATTCTTGATCCAGTACTGTTCTGCTTCAGCCAGTTCTGCTCAGTTTGATTCGGCTTTGTTTAACTTCACCTGCCTGGTGCGGCTCGGTCTGTTCTGGGTTGGATTGGATTGACTGAAGAAGCGTAGATTGCGCTTAATCAAAAATACTGTATATTTATACAGTATTTTATGAGATCTTCTTGTGCCTTCTTCAGTTCAGCACGTGCCACATCACCGATTCCAAGCGCCATGCCACAAGCGTTTTCAGCCGCCCAGTAAAGATCACGCGTCTCGATCAGTACCCTCTAAGATCACAGATTGCCATTCTTTTCAGAAAGGACCGTATCGAATCTTAACCGGGCAAACCCATGACCCATCAAGGCCCCAAACACGCACAGTATGGGCAGTGCGTTTTTCAGCGCTTTCCCGTAAGGCGCTGCGTTTATGACCCCTCAGTTGATAAGTCCCAAGCGTTCGCAGCCTTTACGCACCAACACACAGTACGCCGAACTCCACTGCCTCTCGAACTACACTTTTTTGCGTGGCGCGTCACACCCAGAGGAATTGGTCGAGAAAGCAAAATCCCTCGGCTATCACG
>CAYZUV010000056.1:0-11888 GCA_964481245.1 uncultured Pseudomonadales bacterium | reverse complement strand
CTGCAAAAAAGAAGCTGCAAGAGAAGCTACAAGAAAAGCTGCAAATAATGCGTTGAGTGTGGCTAGTTACGCACCAAAAACGTGCAAATTTTCACTTTTATCTCCATCAGCGAAGACTTCCAACTGTTGCTTTTAGTTTGTTAAATAACATAAAAGTCCATAGGACCGAGGAGTTACGACATTGGATCTGCAAAACCTTAAGAAGCTGGCACAGCTAAAATCAGTCATCCTGAGCATGGAGAAGGACTTTGGTTTAGCCGAAATGTCCGAGCAGGAGCGACTCATCATCAGCGCCATGTCTGAGTTTTCGAACCAGGAAGAGGCCTTGGTCACCAGCCGTAAGCTCCGCAACAGCGTGTATTGTGAATCACTCTCAGCGCCCACTTATCACCGAGCGTTGAAATCACTACTCGATAAAAAGATTCTGCAGCCAGCTGAGGGCCGGAAAACAGGTCTGTATCGACTCTGCCTATAGCCGTTGATTCCCTCAACGCTTGATCGTTCGTGGCACCCTCCAGCTTAATTTTTACATGGGCTTCCTGGTGGACTTTTCTCAGGCAAACATTGCTTATATCGGTGTGGTTCCTGGGGTCCTTCGCGATCACCTATCCCGGCGTGGCTTATCTTGAGCGATCCATCCACGGGGCTGATTTCCAATTCAATGCCCTGATTTTTCTGCCCCACGGGGTCCGAATTTTTGCCATATGGCTCTTCAGGCACCAAGCCATTCTACCCTTGCTGATCGCCCACGCCATTCATATCGCCCTTTGGGGGCATTGGTCGCCCAACAGCTGGTTACCGCCCATCGCAGCCACACTTAGCGCCTACCTGGCGTTTGAATTGCTGAGAATGGCTAGACTTAACCCATTCCACGTGGTCATTTCAGATCGCTCAGTTTGGGGGAGATTGGTGCTCGCGGGCATCCTCGCCGCTGCGCTAAACACGATTATCCTCCAACTGACACTCATGGGGTACGATGGGCCGCACAGCGAACTTGAACGCGTGCTCGGCTATTTAATTGGAGACGTTGCCGGCATTTTATTATTTGTGGGTGTCTTAGCTTCGGTTAACACCGTGAGAGAACTTCGCTTCAAGCCACCTGAAGGGTAAGCAAGGTTAATGAGCATTACGATTTTTGGACTTCGTAACTCAAATGGAAAAGGACTAATAAAACGTGAGCAGACGCAGTGTGACGGCGAAATTTACTCAATCTTACGGGATGGCGCACGTGGCTGCCGCCTACGCTCCTAAAGCCAACCCTTATGAGGCCAAGCCTTATGGAGCAAACCCCTGTTGTGCCGCCCAACCCTCTTTCCCGGGCCAGAGTGATCGTACAAATCACCGGCGATGGCATCATTCTTTTCTCACTTTGATATTCAGCTGGCTGTGCGGCTTAACGCTCACCGCAGAGGGGGTGGAACCCGAGGTGCCCGACGCCCTACTTGGCCTCGCGCCATCCCTCTCGGGCCAATCCCTTGGGTATTTTGATGGTCATGACGACACCCAGGGCTACCTCAGCCTTCCCCAAGGAGAGATCAAGGGTGGCGTCATCCTGATTCACGAATGGAATGGTCTCAGTCAGCGTATTCGGGAGACCGCGGATGCCTTCGCAGCCGAGGGCTATGCGGCGCTGGCGGCTGACCTGTACAACGGCCGCACAGGCAGTCATCGAGAAGAGAATATGCAACTCGTGCGCGAGACGCAGGCCAACCCAGCGCTCATCATCGAGAACCTCAATGCGGCGGTGCAAGCGCTGAAGCAGGAGTCTGGCGTGACGCGCGTGGCAACCATTGGCTGGTGCTTTGGAGGCGGGATTGCCCTTTCCTATGCGCTAGGAGGCGAGACACACGAAGGCACTGCCATCTTCTATGGCCGACTCGTGACCGACCCTGAGCAACTCCGCGCCATCGACCATGAAATCTATGGCACCTTCGCCGGCCTCGATCGGGGCCCGAGCGTGGATCAGGTCAACGCCTTCGTCTCCGCCATGCGCACGGCGGGCATCAAGAATGACGTGCACATTTATGATGAAGTCAATCACGGCTTCTGGTTACACACTGATCAGGATCTGGATGTTCGGCTTGCACCCGCCGCCGATGCTTGGCGTCGATTGAAGGACTACCTGGGCCGCGTCTTGTAGACGCGTGTTCCGTGGGGCCCGACGCTCGAGCGAAACAAGGCCGGCGGTCGCTTTGCTTGAATCTATGGCTCGTCGGCATATCAGAAAAAATCGAACCTTTTGAAGATCTAGTTCAATCACCCCCTCTGTATCTAAAGCTCAGCGTGAGCAATATGCCAATCGACAAAGCCCCGATTCATCAAACGTTATGACAGTGACTTAAATCGACGTGGTGCATTTATTTCTTTAGTCATGCCGCGAGGCTGAAATGAGGCTTGGATTACTAAAGACTTGGGCACCTAGCTTCTAGAGGATGGAGTTACCAAAAGAACCTCATCGGATACCCTCGGGGTACTTGCCTCACTGAGGGGCTAACTAACGCCTAGTGCGGTCGGACTCCAGAACCAAAACCCTCAACAGACGGTGAGCCGGCACAGACCAGATGGGTCAAGCCTCACGGTGCAGATTCAGGAGGAGGTGTTGTATTGACTCGCGAACACATGCTGGGTGGCGGCAACGAAGCCCTCAATACTCCCGCAATCAAATCGCCTACCTTCAAATCGATAGGCCAGCACACGTCCTTGCTGGGCTTGGATGTTGAGGGCGTCGGTGATTTGCACCTCGCCATTACGCCCGGGGGGCAGATCGCGCAGGATATCGAAAATATCGGGGGTCAAAATATAACGACCGATCACGGCCAAGTTGGTTGGCGCCTCTGAGGGATCTGGCTTCTCAACCATCGATTCGACTTCCACCACCTGCTCATCTCGCTTCTTTCCAGAGACGATCCCGTATTTGTCGGTTTCAGAGGGTGGCACTTCTTCCACAGCGACGATACTGCAGCCCTCCTGACGGTATCGATCCACCATCTGCGCGAGCACGCTCGGCCCTTCGCTGATACACAGATCATCAGCCAGCAAGACGGCAAAGGGCTCGGGGCCAATCAATGGCTCACCCGTTAAAATGGCATGACCCAGCCCCTTCATTTCTATTTGTCGCGTGTAAGAAAAGGTCGCCTGGTCGATGATCGCTCTGATTTCCTGAAGCAGGCCTTCCTTAGAAGTACCCTGAATCTGATGCTCTAATTCGTAACTGGTATCGAAATGGTCCTCTAACGCTCGTTTGCCGCGACCGGTGACGATCGCCATATGATGAAGCCCAGCCTCGATCGCTTCTTCAACGCCATATTGAATCAGAGGCTTCGCTACAATCGGCAACATTTCTTTGGGCATGGCCTTGGTCGCGGGCAAAAAGCGGGTGCCATACCCAGCCGCGGGGAACAAACACTTACGGATATTCAATCGATCTCTCTCTTTCTTAAGGAGCGCTAGACTCAAAAAGTATTTCTAATAATCGAGTCCATCTCAATTACCGGCGAACACTAACATAATCCTGCAGCAAAGACCTTTTTCATCAAGCAAGCCTATCGAGAGCGAATCTACGACCTCAATTTAACGATCATCCTCTTTCACCGACTCGCAACTAACGAAAGCTAATCCTGAGCGCATCCATGGTTCGCTCCTGATCTCAAATCGCAGGCCCCAACCTGATCGACGTTTCTATTTCTGGGCACATAAAATCTCAACCACGGTGGCCCAGAGCCCATCTAACCAACATGGATCATTATTTCCTGCTTCGAGCGTTAGAAGATTTTCTAAGCCAGATCACGAATGAAGCATTAAGAGGCGTTGAAAAGGCTTAGGCTCGCCCGTAATTGTCCTCAAATCGGACGATGTCGTCCTCGCCCAGATAACTGCCTGACTGCACTTCAATGATCTCTAGCGGCAGAGTGCTGGGGTTTTCCAGGCGGTGCACACTGCCTTGAGGGATGTAGGTCGATTGGTTTTCGAGCAGTTCAAAGATCTCGTCATCACAGGTCACCCGAGCCGTTCCTGATACAACAATCCAATGTTCCGCTCGATGCTGATGCTTCTGGAGGGACAACCGTGCCCCCGGACTGACACAAATTCGCTTGACCTGGTGTCGAGACCCTTGATCGATCGCCTCATACCATCCCCATGGACGAAAGACTCGGCGATGAGCGCTGGATTCAGTTCGCTTCAATCCCGACAGTCGCTGAACAAGGCTTTTAACGGACTGAGATGCGCCACGATCAGCAACAAGCACAGCATCTGCTGTCTCAATAATCGTTATATCGCTTACGCCTGCGGCGGCCACTAATCGGTGTTCAGCGTGAATGAGCGCATTCTTGGTCGATTCAAGGACCACATCACCCTTTAACACATTCCCAAAGTCATCTTTTTCTCCCACCTCCCAAACAGAAGACCAAGACCCTAGATCACTCCACCCAGCATCCATTGGTACGATAGCAGCACGATCTGCCTGTTCCATCACCGCATAATCAATGGAGTCACTCAGGCAATTCGAGAACGCAATTGGATCTGGTCGGAGAAAATCGAAATCCTCGGTGCGTGACGCCCAGGCGTCTCCTACGCTATGCCAAATAGTGGGCGCCCATCTCTCGAATGCCTGGACCCCCTCGTTCCTCGAAAAGAGGAACATCCCGCTGTTCCAGCTGTAGTTCCCCGAGCGCAAATACGCAAGAGCGGTCTCCTCATCCGGCTTCTCATGAAAGCGTCGCAAGACAAAACCTGCTTCTTCAATAGCCTCACCTTGTTCCAAATAACCAAAGCCTGTCTCGGGCCCTCGAGGCGCAATACCAAAGGTCACTAGATAGTTCGCCCTCGCTAGATGTGCAGCACGATTCACAGAACGCTTAAACGCCTCCTCGTCTCGGATCACATGATCAGACGGAAGAATCAGCAGAAGTGGGTCGCCCTCCTCGATCACTCGAGCCCATTGCAATGCCAAGCTCACGGCTGGTGCAGTGTTTTTACCCTCTGGCTCAAGGATGATCGCTTGTGACTGAATCCCAACCTCGCGTAGTTGTTCCGCAACCAAAAAGCGGTGCGCTTCATTACAAATGAGTACCGGGTCTTGAATACCTTCGATACCCTCTAATCGTCCGATCGTTTGTTGTAACAGACTTCGGTTCCCGACTAAGTTCAACAGCTGTTTCGGATACTCGTTTCTGGACATTGGCCAAAGTCGAGTTCCAGCACCGCCACATAAAATAATCGGAATGATCACTTCAAATTACTCATCGTTCTTCTGCACTAAGCCCATTCCCCTTGACCAGGGTCGGAAATAACCAGCCGTTGTTCAAGAATCTATCACTGACTCGAAAGAATACGTTACCAACGCGCGACGCACTGCCCCTATAACCGAAATTTCGAGCCGCTCACCAACAGGATTCCCATGTTCGTCTTAGTGGCTTTTCCAGCGTTACTCGTAGCCTATAGCGCCTTTCGCCAGGCTCTAGGCGCCCGCTGGCGCCCCAAATCGTTTTGTCCCGACGCTCTAGCCATTGATCAATCCCCCTCCGGTAATCGGTCATTCCCTCCTAAATACTGTTGCGAGAGTCGCTGATAAAAGCGAGCATTCTCGACATTTGCTGCATAATTATCCCGCTCTGCGACTCGCTTGGCGGGCACGCCCGCGATCACCGAATTGGGAGGAAACCGATCGCCTTCTTTTACGATTGCATGTCCCGCCACAATGGAACCGCGACCAATATAGGCTCCATCCATGACGGTGGCATTGATACCGATCAAGCACCCATCCTCGATGGTGCACCCATGAAGCGTGACATGGTGTGTAATGGAGCAATCTTCCCCCACGTAAGTGCCAACGCCATTGCCCTCGTGGATCATCACAAAATCTTGAATGTTGCTTCGCGCCCCTATGCGGATCTCGTAAAGCTCTGAGCGAGTGACGGCGTAGGTCCAAATGGATACGTCAGGGCCGACATAGACCTTGCCATGAAGTCTCGCGGTTTCATGGATGAAGCCCGGTTCATCCATGACCACATGAGGACCGATCGATTTTATGGTCATTTTCACTTCCTCTTATCAGCGCCTGGTCGGCCTAGCCGCTCTTAAATGGCATCGGTGATTAAATTCATCCCGCGGGTCAAGCCCTCTCCTCGGGTGTCTCTATCGGCTCTGACTCGCTTGCCCTCTCTCGCTCGATAATCCGCGCCAGTTGCGGCCGATGCTCGCGCATTTCTTCAAGGGTGAGACCTTCAAGTGAATGCGGGTACTTTAACCAGGCTTCCGTCTCATGAAGCACATAGTCGGGGGCTCTTAGCGTCTCATTACGGGTGGGTTTGTGATACGGCACCGCGATCCTGATGTCCTCAGGCGTGTTTTTTCGAGCTCTAAGACTCAACTCGCGAATCACCGCATCAACGCTATGCCCGGTGTCAAACACGTCATCCACGATCAACAATTTGGCTTCATGAGTGACGCGGCTAACAAGATAACTCAGGCCATAAACTCGTACAGACGATTGGTCATCAATACCCTGATAAGACGCCGTACGAATGGCGATGTGGTCAGCATCAACACCGAAGGCTTTGAGAAACTCCTGGACCGCTACCCCCATCGGCACGCCGCCCCGCCAGATGGCGACGATGAAATCGGGCCTAAAGCCGCTGGCCAGGACTTGTGCGCCTAGGTGCCACCCATCTTCCAGCAAAGCCTGTGCGTCCAAATAGCGCTTGGTCACCATGCTGCGGTATGCTCCCTCACAATCCACCGAGCATACCATGCAGGCATCCAAGACCTTCCTCAGCGAGCAATGGATCATCGAGCAGAGCTTTGAACTCGCCGCTCAAATCCATGCATCGAATTTCAGGCCCAGCTTCATCGTCGGTCTTTGGCGGGGCGGCTCGACCGTTGGCATTTACGTTCAAGAATGTCTTCAAACGCTCGGCGTTGACACAGATCACATCGCCATTCGCACGTCCTATGGCGGTGCTCAGCATTACGCAGACCAATGGCACGATCACTCGCCAGATATTCAGGTGCACGGCACCCAATATTTGATCGACACCCTATCGTTTAATGACCGTTTACTGATCGTTGACGATGTATTCGCGACTGGCCGCAACGTGTTGGCAGTCATTGCCCATTTGAAAACGCACCTCCGGCGTAATCTCCCAAGCACCATCCGTTTCGCTTGTCTGTTCGAGAAACCCGGTCAAAGACGTGTGGAATTCAGGCCTGATTATGCGCTTCACCAAACCGAAGATTGGCTGGTGTTGCCTTATGAAATTCAAGGGCTGACTGAAGACGAGATCCGTCAACACAAGCCCTTTGTCTTGGAATTGGCGCACCGCTACAATCTCGGCGCGCTGAACCAGTCACGAGAACCCTAGGCCCCAAATGCTCTACCCCTTTCTGGCATTGATTGCGACCATCGGCACCACGGCAATCCTTTGCAGTAGCGCTCGCTATTGGGGTCATCAGATCTTGGGCCCGATCCTCGCGGGTAGCGTGGTCACCTCCATTTTCATCGCTGGCAAGCTTGGCACCTTGGAACTGCCGGGAATTGCGCCGCTGGCGATCACTGTTTCGATTCTGATTTACAGCAGTACCTTCCTGATCACCGACGTCCTTTCGGAACTCGCAGGCGCCAAGGCCGCCCAACGCGCCGTCCTGGGCACGGCATTCTGCTACCCTCTGGTTTTGCTCACCAGCCAACTTAGCGTGAATTGGACTCCGAGCCCCCTCTTTGAGGGTCAAGTCGCATTTGAGGAAGTCATGACTTTTGCTGGCCGCGTCACCATCGCGTCCCTCGTGAGCTATCTGATCAGTCAGACCTTCGATGTCTGGGCCTTCCATGCCATCAAAGCCCGCACGGGCGAGGCAAAATTATGGCTTCGCAATAATGGATCAACGATGGTGAGCCAGGGCATCGACACGCTCATTTTTTATGGCATCGCATTTTTCGGCGTCATCCCCTTTGAGGCGCTGATCCAGCTAACGTTGCTTGGCTATGGACTCAAAATGGTGATCGCCTTGATCGATACGCCCTTCGTTTATGCAGTCATTTGGTTCGTGAAGCGCGGCCAGCAAACGTCGAATGGTTGAGCGCGTTGGACGACCGCTAATCGGTAGAGGGCAGACGACCCAATCTTTCTGTAAGAAGCGGACCCCATTAGGTGTATGGGGCTAGCTCTTTAAGGCCCAGAACACGGATGGCCTTAACCAGGCATCAAGCGGCTGGCGTCACCGGCCGGGTCTTAAGTTCGGTTCTGCCGCGCCTCAAACTGCTTTCGCTGTGCGAGCAGGCACAATAAATCATGGGCGATCGTTGCCGCAGCAATCGCAGTGATGTCCGCGTGATCGTACGCCGGCGCCACTTCGACGACGTCCATACCCACAAGTTCTAGTTGCCCGAGTGCACGGAGAATTGTGAGCGCCTCCGCCGACGAGAGCCCGCCAGCGACAGGCGTCCCCGTACCCGGGGCGAAGGCGGGATCCAAACAATCGATGTCAAAGGTCAGGTAGGCTTTACGACGACCGACCACTCGGCGAATTTCCAAAATGGCGGCGCGTATCCCCTGCTCCTGAATCCAGGGTGCAGAGAGCACATTAAACCCATAGTCATCCTCACTGAAAGATCGGATGCCAATCTGTACTGAAGTTCCTGGATCAATCAGCCCTTCATTCAGCGCACGTAAAAACATCGAGCCATGGTCTAAGCGCTTGCCGTCATCTGGCCAGGTATCAACATGGGCATCGAAGTGCACAAGTGAGAGCTTTCCGTACTTCTCTGCGTGCGCTTTAAGTAGCGGATACGTCACAAAATGGTCACCACCGAACGTCAGCATAGTGACGTCTTGTGCTAAAAGTGCCCGCGCGTGCGCCTCTATGACCGCCACTGCTTGATCCGGATAGCCTGAGACAAATTCAACGTCGCCCCAATCTGCCACTGCGAGCTCATCGAATGGATTGAAATTGAAGGGGTAAGCGTGGGGTAGCAATTCTGCGAGCTGCACACTGGCGGCACGGATGGCTTGCGGGCCGAACCGCGCACCCGGGCGGAAGGTGGTTGCGAGATCAAAGGGCAAGCCCGACACCACCACATCAGCACCCGAAATATCTTGAGTCGCCTTACGGCGCAGAAACGTTTGGGTCCCACTGAAGGTCTGATGCGGCCCTTGAGACCCTAGTAAGTCCGGTCGTGGATGCGTACGTCTTGTTAGAGCCGAAGTTGACACCTTGCTTTGCCCCCCTTCACCAAAGAGTCTCTAAATGCGATCGAGAAAAGTATAAAACAACATTCCAGCGACAAGACCAGGCCATCGAAGCCATCGCCCGCCCGGGAAGGCGCGTTGCTTTAAGGTCGCCATCTGATCAAATCGCTCTGGTCGGCCCAGAATAGCCTCCGCAATCAACTGCCCACCTAAATTCGCCATAGCAACGCCGTGGCCCGAGTAACCCTCAGCATAGTAAACGCCCTGCCCCACATGGCCAAACTTTGGCATTCGATTCATCGTGACGGACAGCGTGCCACCCCATTCGTAGGCAATCCCCACACCCCGGAGCTGGGGGTAGACAGCCTCGAGCCGAGGGCGAACCACCGCTTCGATTGAACTTGGGAAATAGGGCGTGTAATTCTCACCGCCACCAAAGATAAGCCGGCGATCGCGAGATAGGTGAAAATAATTGACCACGAAGCGCGTATCGACCACGGCGACGTCATCACGATTGATGGTTGAAGCCAACGACTCATCGAGAGGTTCGGTCGCCACCATGAAGTTATTGATCGGCATGTGATACCGGTCGGCGGCCGGCAACAGTCCGTTTAAATAGCCATTGCAGGCTACCACCACATGCTCACATTTCACTACCCCGGCGCTCGTTTTGACAATGTGATGTGGGCCCACTTGGTCCATGGCCCTCACTTCACTGCCTTCATAAATCTCCGCACCCAGGCTGATGGCGGCTCTCGCGAGGCCCCGCGCCAGATTCAAAGGGTGCAGATGGCCCGCCCGACGATTGAAGGTGCCGCCATAGTAGGTGTGGGTCCCGAGTTGCGCTGCAACCTCGTCTCGAGAAACCGCCGTAACCTCGCCATAGTCGTACACTTTCTGAAGATGCGCCGCATAGTCCCACAGCGAGGGCTCATGACGCGCTTTGTGAGCGACCGTTAATTCGCCATCTTTTAAATCACAATCGATGTCGAATTCTTTAATTCTTGATCGAACCAACGCGTTCGCGTCAAGAGACAATTGCCAGAGATGACGAGCCCAATCCAAACCCACCATGGACTCCAGATCGTCCTGGTCTTTTCGTTGTCCCATGCCCAGAACGCCGCCATTGCGACCCGACGCACCGCTGCCCACGCGATATCGTTCAAGCACCACGACCTTCGCCCCGGCTCTCGCTAACTCGATAGCGGCGGATAAACCGGTGTAACCACCACCGATCACGCAAACGTCCGCGTTACGATGCTCCGCGAGTGGGCCGTTAACTTCCAGCGCCTGGCCGCTCGCGTAATACCAAGAGTGATCAAAGCCCACATGAGAGCGGCAGCCCGCAAGACGCTTCATGGGGATCTCAGAGCATGCTTCCGAGATACTGGATTTCCCAAGAGGACAGCCTCAGGTGATAGTCCTCAAGCTCATCCTGCTTGATCGAAGTGAACACGCGCAGAATCTCCTCGCCCAAAATGGCAGAGAGCGCCGTACCCTCTTCTAAATTAACCAGCGCTAATTCAAGGTTACTCGGCAATTCACTTTCGTTTTCCCAACAATCTTCTTCTTGTGCCTCTGTTGGCTCAATCGATTCATCCATGCCCAACAGGCCAGCAGCAAGCATCAGCGAAATAGCGAGGTAAGGGTTTGCGTCGGCACCGCCAACACGCATCTCAACTCGACCATCCTCAGGCAGCCCGTAAGGGACCCTCAGGCCAGTGGTTCGGTTGTCATACCCCCACTCCACGTTCAGTGGCATGCACAAATCGCCTGCAAACCGCTTGTAGCTATTGATGTTTGGCGCCAAAAAAGCAAACCCCTCGGGTAAATATTTCTGCAGCCCGCCGATAAAGTGACGCAATTTCTGCGGCGCTTTATCGTCAATGAGGGCAAAAAGATTGTCGCCGCTCTGATTCTGCATGCTGCAATGCAAATGCAATCCCGACCCCGGCGATTTCAGCGAGGTTTTCGCCATGAAACTTGCCAAATACCCATGCTCAACCGCGCAACCTTTGACCAAGCGCTTCATCAGGACCAACTGATCGGCTACCTCCAGTGCGGGCCCGTGATCAACATTAATTTCCATTTGACCCGCGCCCACTTCATGCAGAATGGCGCTCATGTTCAGTTCTGCCGCTTGGGCTGCCTCTTGCAGGAAGCTGACGAAGGGCGCGTAACGGTCGAGTGCATCAAAGCTGAACGCCTCCCCGCCAAACTCATCTCGCCCATCAACACCCGAGCCGGGTTCAAGTTCTCGATCCCCTCGCTTGGGCGCGGTCAGCAAATAAAACTCAATTTCCGGCGCGATAATGGGCGTGAGTCCCCGCTCCTCGTAAGCTTTTAACACCCGCTTCAAGACGTTCCTGGTGTCATAGGGCAGAGGATCGCCGTCTTTGTCGAGCGCTTCGCAAATCACCTGACCCACGCTGTCATCCTTCCATGCCGTTCGGCGATAGGTGGTCCAATCCGGCGATAGAATGAAGTCCTCATCCTTCGGGTTGTAGTCATCCATCGTGGCCTCGGCATAACTGCCGTGGATGCACTGAAAGAGCACCGCTTCCGCAAGACGAGGCGGGTTTTCGTCATCGTAAGCGTCACTTTCGATAGTCTTTCCCCGCGGCACGCCATTGGCGTCGGTTATCAGTAGTTCTAAGCGCTTCTCCAATTGCGCCGGCCTGTTCACAATAGATCTCCTTTTTT
>CAYZUV010000055.1:10547-11988 GCA_964481245.1 uncultured Pseudomonadales bacterium | reverse complement strand
GTGTGATGGTCAATCAGCCTCAAGCTGCGTCCAATAGCGGCAACCTTTGGAACGGCATGCGACAGACCTTCTCTCTGGGCTGCGGCTCGTGGGGAGGTAATGGCACGAATAACAACATTTCTTGGCGGGATCTCATCAACGAGACTTGGATCTCCAAGCCTCTCAATCAACCCAAGGAACTAGCATCTGATGAGGTTCTGTTCGGCGATGTGATGAAAAAGCTGGGCTAAAAAGGCCCGCCTTTATCATTCGCAAGTCGGCTTTGTAAGCTGTCTAGAGTTGCCAAGCATTAGAGCCAGCCAAGTTTGTGCTCGACCGCTAATGCCGAATGGCCAATGGCTAATATCGAGGTGCCTCGCTGGGTCGTCCTAACGACTCAGCGTGCAGGCGCTCGGACTCACTTCACAGAATTTAAGTAGGCGCTTGATTCGAACCAAAGCGCTATTTCAAATAACACAGCATTTGAATACGTCAGGGCTAGATATCGGCTTGCGCTTGTATGCGGAAGCTTAGCGATGGCGCGGGCCGACGCAAGCGAGGAAAGTGGCCGCCGTGGGCTGAAATCGTCGATGCTTGAGACCCTCTAACCTGGCTTTCTAAACTTCAGTGTCATGCGGTCACTCTCACCGATTGCCCGGTAGGCCTCTTTTTCTTCGGAGCGCAAGAAAGGAGGCAGAGACCAGACACCATCCGGGTGGTCCGCCGTGTCCCTCGGATTCGCGTTGATCTCACTGGAAGCCTCAAACTCGAATCCCGCTTGCTGTGCGATCTCTTTGGTGTAGTCCTCGGTCACATAAGCGGTAGCACGCATACTCTCTAGGCTGGCGCCAGGCTTGGCTCGGTGCTCCACCACCCCAAGTACGCCACCTGGTTTCAGGGCTTTAAAGAAAGACGCAAAGTACTCGTGCTCTTGGTTCACCATGATCCAGTTATGAACATTGCGAAACGTCAAGACGAGGTCAATGGTGCCCGGCGGCGCAATCGTGGTCTCGCTCGGAGGATTGATATGCCGCACGGTGACCCTTCCAAAAACTTCAGGGTTCCGATGCATGCGATCTTCAAATTTACCCAACACGGCAGGCATGTAGTCCCCCACACCGTCGGGCGAGAAATGCGCGACATACAAACGACCCTGATCAGCCAAGTAAGGCGCCAAAATCTCCGTGTACCAACCAAATGCGGGCAGCACCTCAAGTACGGTCATGGTGGGTTGCAATCCAAAGAAGGTGAGCGTCTCGACGGGATGACGCGCCTCATTACGAGCGGTATGGCGTGCACTTCGATGGCTGGCCGTTAGCAATGCTTCAAGTTTTGGGTCTGGCATGGGCGTTATCCCGTTCTATATTTATGCGTTACTTGGCCGAGAAATCGCGGGGCCTAGAGCCTATCGAGTTGGGGATGCATGTTCACTCACCCGCTGGTTCTCACACAGCCACCAAGC
>CAYZUV010000055.1:2197-10447 GCA_964481245.1 uncultured Pseudomonadales bacterium | reverse complement strand
CCACCAAGCCCAGGGAGGCTGAGTGAGGATCCAAATCCCAGAGCAAGTGCCGGCCTCGCGTAAAAGACTGTCGACGTCAAAAAGCAAGTGAACGTTGACGAATCCCTAGCATCTGACTACTGGGTTCAATGAGCAGCCGAAATCTCTGGCGCCGCATCTGAGCGTCGAACCAACTTCCCTGGCAAGGCTCCCGTGTGCTCTCCCCCTTTGAAGATGACCTCACCTGCCTTTATGGTCATGTCGTACCCGGTCGCTCGTTGCACCAGGCGGCGACCACCGGCAGGCAAATCAAACACCGCTTCAGGTCGATGCAGTTGCAGTGCGTCAAAATCAATAATGTTGAGATCGGCAATTTTTCCTTCAGAGATTTCACCCCGATCAAACATGCCGAAGGCTTTGGCAGTTTTGGAAGTGAGTGACTCAACAATGAACTCAAGACTCATGAGATCGCCACGCGTTCGGTCGCGGCCCCAGTGCGTCATGATAAAGGTTGGCATACCGGCATCGGCGATCACCCCACAGTGGGCGCCCCCGTCGCTCAAACCAAAGAGCACATTGGGATGTTCAAGAAGTTTCTTCTGGGCTTCGAGTGAGAAGCCTTGATAGCCACCGAGCGGTTGGTAAAAGAGCTCTTTGCCATCGTTGTCTACCAACAAGTCATACATCACTTCCATCACGTCCTGGCCGCGTGCCTTAGCGATACCGGCGATGCTGTCTTCAGGCAATGGCTCGTAATTGGGAATATCCCCAAGAGGGAACACCTGCCCCATCAACCGCGGTAAGTCCTGCATCAGGCCGCCCTGAATGACCGATTGCTCTGATAACAGTTGGGCCTTAACGGCGGGGTTTCTTAACTGAATCAGGAGATCTTCGTGATTCAATCCTGCAAGCGATTCGCGCCAAGTGGGATGACCCACAAAGGCGTGGAAACTTGACTGCAGGCCATGAAGCACGCCGGTGGGTCGACCAGCGGCTTGAGGACGAATTTCTCGTCCCTCAGCGCGGGCTTGCTCCGCCAACTTATACATCTTACCGTTCTCATACGCAGGCGCTGTGGTCGCGATAAGCGTCACCGTAAGGCCAGTCTGCTTCTGAAACTCCGTGACCCAAGCCCATTCCTCATCATCGCCCAGATGATCAGAGACCAGCTCAAAGACGGAGTTATTCAGCCCTTTCATGCCAAGACCTAGCGCCAGCATCTCGTCGTGACCGGAAAACGTGCCGGGCATGTATTCGCCCTTGATGTCCTTATGGAGCAACGTCTTTGAACTAGAGAAACCCAGCGCACCCGCTGCGACGCCCTCACGGACTAACTCCGCCATTTGCGCGACCTCTGCCTCGGTGGGGGCATAGTCAGTGTTACAACGTTCACCCATCACGTAGGCACGAATTGCGCCGTGCGGCACTTGGGTCGCGACATCTATCGCTCGTGGGAAGGTCTCCAATGCATCCAAGTACTCGGGAAAACTCTCCCACTGCCAGTTAATACCCTCGGAGAGCGCCGCACCAGGAATGTCCTCCACGCCTTCCATAAGTTCGATCAGGAAGTCCCGATCATCCGGTTTAACGGGTGCGAAGCCCACCCCGCAATTCCCCATCACGACAGTTGTCACCCCATGCCAGCTCGAGGGCGCGAGAATCGGGTCCCAAGTCGCTTGACCGTCGTAATGCGTGTGAATGTCTACCCAACCTGGGGTGACCAGCTTGCCCGCGGCGTCGATTTCTTCTTTCGCGTCGCCCTGTACTTCCCCCACCTTCATGATCCGGCCATTCGTAATCGCAACATCAGCGACTCTGCGGTCAGCGCCCGTGCCATCTATCACGGTTCCGTTTCTTATGATGAGGTCGTACATAGGGTCTCCTTAATCATCTTTGTCACACCACGCACAAAGCAGTGTCGAGCGAGCGCTAGATGCAGATTAAATTTGATAACGGCACAAGTCTGCGCACTCGCACTTGATTTGTCTATGCCTGCGCACCAGGGACTCGAAGGGTGGCGGCAAAGCAAATCTGCCTAGCCTGTGTGAGCGACTGCTGAACCTAGAACCGGTGCTGGAGCTCAACCCTCTCCCTTGTGCCTATCCACTAAGCAAGCAAATGGTCTATCCCGCTCGGGTACTGTTCCCTTAACGCTCGAACTGCCGCTTGCTATGACGGTTGGTTAAGGGTCTGTGGCTAGAAACCGCATGATGCGTTGTGGACTTGAGTGCTTAACATCTTCCTCCACATCAGCCAAACCATTAATCGCAGGGCGTGACAGAACACCCGACCTTAGCTCGCCCATGTGAAGCATTGCCCATCTTGAGCCGACTGACCGACTTGAACACCCCGATTGTCTGCACGAGACCTCTCGGATTCGAATCAATTCATGCTTGGGAAAAAGATAAAAAAGGCAGTGACTCGGACTGCCTCTCTTATTCGGGTTCTGAGCGATGACTCGATCAAAACTATATTGAAGGGCGCACTTACTTCGGTGCGAAGCGCTGCCCCGCATCCACCCTCACTGTGCCGCCGTTCATCATGGCGTTTTCATAGATGGAGATGGCCTGAATCGCAAAATGAATGGGCTTACCCATGCGCTTGGGAAACGCTGCATCCTTGGTTAGCTGCAAAGCAAATTCATCAGGAATCGCGGATGTTAGACCGGTATCGAACAAGCTTGGCGCAATGCAGTTGGCTCGAATTCCAAGAGAGCCCAGATCTCTTGCCATCACAAAGGTCATACCCACGATACCTGCCTTCGCGGCCGAGTAGGCCACCTGCCCAATCTGTCCTTCAAACGCTGCAATCGACGCGGTATTAATAATGCAGCCGCGTTCGCCCTCTTCATTGGGCTCATTCTTTGACATGTGCTCAGAGACCAACCGACTGACATTGAACGAAGCAATGAGATTGAGATCGATCACTCGCTGAAAATCTTCAAGGGGGTGTGGCCCTTCTTTGGCCAAGGTACGTTTGGCCAAACCGCCGCCAGCGGTGTTCACGCAGAAGTGAACACTGCCTAAGGCGCTCACGGCATCGGCTATTGCTTTCCCTGCGCCGTCATAATCCATGACGTTACACTCATGGTAGGTGCCACCCAAACGCTCCGCGACGGCCGCGCCGTCTGAAGTAGGCAAATCTAAAATCGCGACATTACCGCCACCGGCTCTGAATTTTTCGGCCGTTGCCAATGCCATGCCTGAGGCCCCACCCACAAAAATGCCGTTGTGTCCTTTAATTTCCATCGCTGATTCTCCTTTTAACGTTTCACAGTGAAGACAATGTCGGCAAGCGGCTGACTGCCTTCGGTTCTAATTGTTCTGTTGGGCATCAATCGCCCTTTCCACCCGAGTCTGCGATATTGTCTGACGACAAATCAGCCAACGCTTCAAGGGCTAAAACGGAACGCAGTGTTCGAAAACCCATTCGCAACCCACGCAGCGCGTCTTTCTAATCGCCTATCTCTCTTTTTGCGCGCGCCATGGCTTCGGCGACCTGCTTTTGTTCTGTTCCATCGAGCCTGGCCTTCAGGCCTCTCGCCATTTCGACTAACACCCGCGCAGCATACTCGTTATCCTGGATACGCCGCCAATACTCGGCCACCTTCCCTTCTGAACGAATTGGACTCGGAACATCCAGTCTAGGCACGGTGTTCTCGCACATGAAGAGCGCTGGCACCAAGGTACAATCTGCCCGAGTTAATTGATCGCTTGCGGCGTAGCCATCTGCAGCGATGTGCGCCTCCAACGCACCCATCCCTCGACTCACTTGCCCCATGAGCAGATCCACAACCCCCTGATTACGCGTCTCTTTGTTGGCCTGACTGAGCGACATGAAAATGTTGTTCATCAAGTAAAGATCGGCGATCCGAGAGATCACCCGAACGTTCGCTCGTTCAATGGGATCTCGACCGACCATGGCTTTCTTGGGGTAGGTGTCATCGAGGTATTCCGCGATTACCTCAGACTCCGGAATAATCGCGTCGTCCGTCTCGAGGATCGGAATTCTCCCGATTGGAGAAAACTCCTTTAATCGGCCAGAAAAAAACTGCGCGAGAGGCAAATCAAACACCACCTCATCTTCAATGCCCATCGCGTAAATTTGCATACGAATCTTTGCGGAATAGGGGCTAAGGTCGCCGGTGTAGAGCCTCATAGGCAGTCTCGGTCAATCGCGGTGACGCCAATGTAACAGAATTACGACCGCGGGACTCCGAATGCCTTTCAGCACTCAAGCCTGAAATGAGGACATTCTCAGCGTCGATGCCGATCATTGTTTTATAGCCCGGCTTCCCGCAGGTCATTAGTTAATGAACCTCAACGGACGCCGCCCCCGGGGGCACACTGTCTTGCTAAACCCAAGTGACTAAGTTGAAGACAAGCTGGACGAGTCGAAGCGCCGCAAGCCGTGGATCAGCGCCTCTTCTTTCATCGCCAGTGAGCCCGTTGGCGGTTCACTGGGATCTGGGTTACTTTCTTCGATCATCGGAAAATAAAATGATAAAGAGGCTCTCATGATCACGGCTCTCTACGCCGCCTTGCTGGCTATTCTACTTTTTGTGCTGTCGATCAGAGTGATCGGGCTTCGAGGTAATCCGGCGTTTTCTTTCATCGCGCAAGGCAAAGGTGACGACGCGGTGCTTCAGCGAGCTATCCGCGCCCACGGCAACCTCACTGAATACGCGCCGACGATGTTGATCCTCTTGGCCTTCCTCGAGCAATCAGGGACCTCAGTGATTAAGCTCCATGTCCTTGGGGGTTCATTTCTACTGGGACGATTGATGCATGGACTCTGCATGGGCTTCATGAAATCGAATCTACCCTTGCGGGTTGGCGGCACAGCCTTCACGCTTTTCCCCTTGATGATTGCCGCAGTGGCGCTCTTGATACAGTATTTTGAGTAGATCCATCAGGTCGGACTCGTGCTAGATCGTCACCGATTCAGGCCGGACATGTGATGAGCTAACGGGTTGAGCCAGCGCCGGGGCGGTTTCCAGGCTTCAATCTACCCGTCGTTTACCCGCGTCAAAGTCATTAAAGAACTCATGCGTGCCTAAACGCCCGCAATCTTTGATGCAGTCCACTTAGTCTAGGTGAAATGACATTTTGTCGTATCGAGGCTTCGATTTGGTGAACTCGGCATTAACATGCGACCGTCAGCATCAAGAACCAAAGCTATGTCTCAGCGCGCCAACAAGCATCATCATTTGATACGAACCGACCATCATGCCCCTGATGATCTGTCTCCAAAGGACCGCCTGACCCGGTTAACCCAAAAAAAAATGCACGGGATCGCTTTTAGTGCCTATACCAAGGACCAAAAGCCTGGAGACCAATTGACTGAGACGCAAATCAATCGACGCCTCGGCATCCTCGCGCGTCAATTCAATTGGGTTCGATCGTTTTCCACAACTGAAGGCAACGAACTGATTCCTCGTGCGGCAAAGGCCTTTGGCCTACAGACGCTCACGGGGGCCTGGCTCGGTCGTGACCAAGAGAAGAACCGCGCAGAGATCGATCAATTGGTTTCGCTTGCTGAAGAGGGCGTCGTCGATATTGCCGCTTGCGGCAACGAAGTCTTGTACCGAGGGGACTTAGATGAAGGCGCCCTGCTCGACTGCATGGCGGAATTGAGAGATCGTCTTCCAAGCCATATCCCAATCGGGTACGTCGATGCCTACTACGAGTTTGAGGATCGACCCGCCCTGGTTACCGCATCCGACGTCCTGCTCATCAACTGCTACCCCTTCTGGGAAGGTTGCGCACTGCCCTATGCCATTCTTTATATGCAGGACATGTATCGCCGCGTAAAAAGAGTCGCTCAAAACAAACGCGTCATCATCTCTGAAACTGGCTGGCCAACTGCAGGGGGCGCGTTTTATGGCGCGGAGTCGTCGATGGAAGGCGCTTTGGACTACTTCTTACGGGCGATGGAATGGGCAACAGAGGAAGATATTGAAATGTTTTACTTCTCCTCATTTGATGAGGCTTGGAAAGTCGCCTCGGAAGCAGGCGAAGGTGCGGTGGGGGCACATTGGGGCTTATGGGACGAGGACGAAGTCTTCAAATACGCGAAGCTCGCCTAGATCACGCCCACGTCATGTCTTTTAAGCGCGCCATTTGCTACTCCGGCTTCCGTGATGGGCAGAGCCCTGATCTCGGTATTTATCCATCAGTCGCAGAGATCAGAGCCGACCTTCATCTACTCAAGGGCCAGTGGGCCGCGCTCAGGCTTTACGCGTGCGATGTTCATGCCGAACGCGTGCTCAAGGTCATTCGAAACGATGGACTGCCCTTTCAGGTCATGCTCGGCGCCTATGTGGGGGCGGAAGTCAGCAACCCTAACTGCCCTTGGGGTGGCGAACATGATCCATCCGTTCTCCAAGCGAACAAGCGTTCGAATCAACTCGAACTCGCGAGAGCCGCGCAGTGGGCCAATGAATACCAAGACATCATCGATATTGTGTCAGTCGGTAACGAGGCCACGGTCGACTGGACGGACCACCTGGTTGAACCCGAAACGATTCAGCAATATGCGGCTAACCTTCAGTCTTCGATCAAGCAGCCCGTGACCTTTTGCGAGAACTACGTGCCTTGGTTGACGAAATTAGCGTCGCTGGCGGAGCAACTTGATCTCATCGCTATTCACAGTTATCCAGTTTGGGAATTCAAGGGAATCGACGAAGCGCTCGAATTTACGATCGCAAACTACGAAGCCGTGCAGAGCAAGTACCCTCACAAATCTGTCATCATCACGGAGGCGGGCTGGGCCACCGCATCCAATGGTCGCGGGATCCCGCCAGAGAACGTAAGTGAGCAAGCGCAACGCGAGTATCTGGTGCAGTTGCTCGACTGGGCTAAAACCAGTGACGTGCTGGTTTACCTCTTCGAAGCGTTTGATGAGAACTGGAAAGGTTCAGATCACCCCCTTGAACCAGAAAAGCACTGGGGGCTCTATACCGCGGCACGCCAACCGAAACCCGTGGTGGCTGCGATTGCTCACTAGGTTAAAACTGAACACCGCGAACACAACCCTTCGGATCACTGCGCTGGCTTTAGCCTAGGCTCAGATACCGACTCTCAAGTCTCGTCATTCCTCAGCGGGACTCAAGTGATCCACTGCATGAGTGCATTAACTGTCATCACCAGCAAACAGAGCGTGCTCAACAAGAAAATACCAAAGCGCAAAGGCACACGATTAATCGTGGCGTGCACTAAGCTGTGAATGATTCGCAAGATGACATAGGCCCAAGCGAGATAAAGATTGAGCCCCACGCCAAGGCCAATCATCGCACTGCCAATGGCCACTGCGTAAAACGCAGTCGGCTGCTCCAGCAAGTGATTGTAGTTGTCGGCTTTCCACTGAATCTCCTTGGGCATCTGAGCACCGAGATCTGCCGTACGCTGACCCACATCCTCACCCCACTCAGGCGACCGCCCGACTTGACTGGCGATATATGGCAAACGCACAGCCGCCATCCAAGCGAGCATCATTAGGGTCCACCCCACCAAGACGAAAACGGGTAGCAAAATCGGTGTGAAATGCATCATTACATCAGTCATGGTTCTTCACTCCTTGTTGTCATCACGCGCAATCAGGCGTTGGCGCCCATCAATAAACCCTAATCCGAAGCTCACCTTGGTCAACCAGGAACCAGGGAAGTTTGCCCGCGAATCTCGCTCGACGACATTATCCTGATCACGCTGACATCCTATCCCTGACGCGATCAGTTCGCATCGAGCTGATAGATCTGGATTAGGTTTCCAACAGTATCATCGAATACCGCGATGATTGCGGCTCCGGCCGGTGTCGGTGGCGTAGAAAATTTAACCCCCGCACCCTTAAGTCTCTCGTATTCCGCGCCTAAATCATCTACCTCAAACGCAGTTGCTGGAATCCCTTGTTCGTACAGCGCCTCCTGGTAAGTCCTGGCCGCCGGATTCACATTGGGTTCAAGCGATAGTTCAGCGTCTCCTCCTTCAGGCGAGGCGAGCTGAAGCCAACGGTAATCGCCAGCTGGAATATCCTGACTGACCAAAAACCCTAGCGTGTCTTTGTAAAACGCGAGCGCCGCACCTTGGTCATTGACGAATAGGCTGGTCAGCTTGATCTTCAATTCCACCTCCCCTCGATGACATTTGCATTCGCGCGCTCAGCCAAGCGCGGTCTTCTATTAGGCTTTTACGCCATTACAGCCATTACGCCATTACGCCATCGGCCATAGGTCACATGAATTCGTTGCCGGATCACGCGAGAAAGTTAAACGTC
>CAYZUV010000055.1:0-2097 GCA_964481245.1 uncultured Pseudomonadales bacterium | reverse complement strand
ATCGGCCATAGGTCACATGAATTCGTTGCCGGATCACGCGAGAAAGTTAAACGTCCGCCGACCCACCACCAAAAATGACCCCGAGCGACCCGTTCATGCATTCAGCCGCGCCACGGCGTCGGCGAGCATCGCGCGACCCAAGTCGTGCACGTGATCCGAATCGTAATGCCGGTAAGCACACTCAGTGATCATCACCAAGGCGAGATAGAGTGAATAGAGATCCCGCCGACGCTCTTCTGCCGCAGTAAAAACCGTCCACCCGTAGCCTGCCAACTGCCGTTGGCCACTCTCACCCAAGGCCCGCCGAAACTGAAGCTCCATTAAAGGGTCACCCCAGAGCGCACGTTCAAAATCGATAATGCCACAGACTCGATCACCCTCAACAAACAGATTCAATTGCCACGCGTCCCAATGGACCAAGCTGGGCTTAGTCACACCATCGAGGGTGTCCAAATGACGATCAAGCACCGCCTGAATTTCATCATGGCTGAAATCCATCGCGACCTGTTTTCTCATGCCATCCTGCAGAACCGCCTCAAAGATTTTGCAAAACGCCTCTCGCCAGGTGCCTGCTCGAAGGGCTGGATTGCCCTCAAAACCAAAAAAGGTCCCTTCAAACTCATTAATCCATCGGAGAATCTGACCCGTGTGGTGATCCACGCTCGACTCTACGGCTTTGGGCAAACCCTCTTTCACACGTCCAAGATTCTCGCCAGGCATCATCTCCATAAAGAAGTAATCGGCGTCGCAGAGCGTCCTACTCGTGTCTACAAAATAAATTTCGGGCACAGGAATCGCAGGGTTGCTTTTGACGAGACGCATCATGGCGACTTCTGTTGCCATCATGTTCTTCTCGTAGGTCATGACCTCCGCGTCAGCCGGAGGCGCAATTTTGAGCACCACAGTTCGCCCATTGTTAAGCGAGACCGAATAAGAGGCGTTAAACCAGCCATCTGTCATTTCGCTGATTGCATCTTCAGCGTCTGAGACTGTCAGACCAGGGAAAGCACGCTCAGTCATCAAGACGATCTGTTGACGAGTTTGCTTATTTTTTGTTTTGGCTTCCATTGGTCGATTAGATCACGGAAGAGACGTCAGGGCGCGAAGAAACGCACGAATATCCGGGTGCAGAGCTTAGCGCCGTTCACTCTAAGGCTGTTGGGTTGAACACGTTGAATTGAGAAATCTAAGAGGCGTTTTGGCTTTGACTTATTCACTGCGCGAAGAGACGATGCGCGCTTCAACCCTAGGCACAGGTCAACGCTATGTTGCATGCACTTCGAACGCTTATTGTTCTGCTTTCGCTATCACTCATCGCATGTGGTGAAACATCAACACCCTCATCCTTGGGGGAAAGTCCAGAGACACAAGAACCGGAAGGCACAATCAAAAACGACTAGCGACCTGGCTTTGCCGACCCGGGAGAAACGATCACTGCACCGTTGATCTAACCACAAGCGTGGTCGCGAAGGATGGCACTGTGACGACAGAACCATTTACGCCGGCACAAAACCCCGAAATCGACTGCTTTTATGTCTACCCGACGGTATCGAGGGACACCACCCCTAACGCCGACATGAATGCTGGCCCAGGGGAAATCTCTGTGGTCGCTGCACAATTCGCTCGCTACAGTTCGGTCTGCCGAACCTTTGCGCCGCTTTATCGGCAGGTTTCTCTGACTGCGTTACGAGCCCGTCGGGCCGGCCAACCGATCAATGCGGACCGAGAATTAGCATTCAACGACGTAGTGGATGCGTGGAACCATTATCTTGAGCATGACAACCAAGGCCGTGGCGTCGTGCTAGTCGGCCATTCTCAGGGTTCGGGTGTGCTGACGCGGCTCATCGCAGAAAAAATCGAAGGTACAGACACTGCGTCGCTGATGATTGCGGCGCACCTCATCGGTACACGGCTCGCAATACCCCAGGGTGATGTGGTCGGCGGTTCATTTAAAACAACACCGCTCTGCACCGATGGCGACCAAACAGGTTGTGTCGTGACCTTCGCATCCTTTCGCGACACCGTGCCACCACCCGCCAACACACTGTTTGGCAAAGTCCCTGGAGAGAACATGGTTGCCGCGTGTAACAACCCGGC
>CAYZUV010000054.1:0-12082 GCA_964481245.1 uncultured Pseudomonadales bacterium | reverse complement strand
TTTGCCTCAGGCAGATACGCGTACTCAGATTTCGCATCCGGCGTGATCGGAGACTGCGGAACCTACTACTGCGCTTCTACCATCTGGCCAGATGACAAACGCACCACAGAAGAAACCCAAGCGGCATACGTCCGACTGAACTGGGGTGGCGACATCGGTGGTATGCCCGCTAACATCCATGCCGGTGTTCGCTGGGAAGAAACTGACGTTGTGTCCGCAGTCGACACGCCTGTATGGGAAGGTTCGAGTTGGACCGGTGGCGGCAACGAGGTCTATATCACCCAAGCCGTTGACGCGGAAGGCAACATTATCACTGCCTTTGAGCCCTTCGAAGGTAACTATGAGCTCTTGCTACCCAGCCTCGATGTCGATATCGAGGTCATTGAGGACGTGGTACTCCGCTTCTCTTACAGCGAGACCATTACCCGACCTAGCTATGAGGCAATCAAAGGCGGACTGACAGTCGGCGGTGGTGGTCAGTACTACACCTACACCGGTAGTCCGACAGCTTCGGGTGGTAATCCCGGGCTGGTCCCCATTCAATCGGAAAACATCGATCTATCGCTTGAGTGGTATTACGCTGATTCGAGCTATTTTTCGATTGGTTACTTTGAGAAAGACGTTGATAACTTTATCGGCTCCGATGTCGAAGGAGATACGCTATTTGACATTCCTAATGTGATTGGTGGTGCACTCTACAACCAGGCTGTTGCCGATGGAGATCTTGACGCGACCGACTACAGTGCCGTGCACACTTACATGGTCGAAAACTATCAAGACAACCCAGCTGTTCAAGGAGACACCGTATATGGTGTTGAAGGTGACCCGCTGGTGGTGATCAATATCACACGGCCCGTAAACCAACGTGCAGCCAAGGTCGACGGTATTGAGGTCAACCTGCAGCACACATTTGGCGAAACCGGCTTCGGCTTTATTGCGAACGCAACCTTTGCTGATGCAAACATCGGCTACGACTACAACAACCCCTGGGAAGGCCAATTCGTTCTCAACGGTTTGAGCGACTCAGCCAACCTCATCGCGTTCTACGACAAAGAAAAGCTGCAGGTGCGACTTGCCTACAACTGGCGTGATGACTTCCTCGCAGGCGTTGGTCAAGGCCAAGGTACTTACACTAACCCGACGCATGTCAAAGCCTATGGTCAGCTAGATGTTGGTGTCACCTACTATGCCACCGATAATCTCACCGTCTACTTCAGCGGACTTAACATCACTGAAGAAACGGTTCACGTCTATGGGCTGACCGAGCGGCAAGTTTTGCAGGCTGTTCAAGGCGGACCTCGCTACGATTTGGGGATCCGTTACACGCTCTAACGAGCAGCTTCAAACTCACTTGAAAAGCCGCTCGTTCAGAGCGGCTTTTTTTTTCCGAAGATCGTATATCTGAATATAGGTTCAACTCACCGTAAACGGACCAAGCGCTGCTCAAAAATTAATTCGCTATGAAGCAGATTGAAAACATTATCATTGTTGGAGGTGGCACAGCAGGTTGGCTTACAGCCTGTATTCTTGCGAGTGAATTTCGCGACGAACGCGGTGCACCGTCGATGGGCATCTCACTCATCGAGTCGCCTGACATACCCACCTTAGGCGTTGGTGAAGGAACCTGGCCCTCCATGAGGACAACGCTCGAAAAGATTGACCTCCCAGAATCCGAGTTCCTAACCCATTGTCTGGCGAGCTTCAAACAAGGCACGCTCTTTGAGGATTGGCAGTTCCCGGGACACCGATACATTCATCCATTCACCCCACCTGCTCGAAAAGATTCCATCGACCTAGGCGCTGCTTGGGACGCGTCTCGCAACCCGCTACCCTTTGGCGTTGCAACTTGCCCAACTGCGTCGCTTGCGATGACGGACAAAGCGCCCAAGAAAATCACGACCCCAGAGTACGCATTTAGCGCTAACTATGGCTACCATCTCGATGCTGGCGCATTCGCCGATCTACTGACTCGACATGGCGTTTCCTATCTGGGTATTCAACACATACCCACTCGAATCCAAGAACCAAAATTTGATGAGGCAGGCTATATCACCGCCCTTCAAACTGAGAGTGGTGCCTTAATTGAGGGCGACCTCTTCATCGATTGTTCTGGCTCCCAAGCCCTGCTGTTTGGTCAACATCTTAATACATCGCTTGTTCCGAAATCGGACATTCTGTTCAACGACGCGGCGCTTGCTGTCCAGGTATCTCATCCCGCGGAGGACACACCGATTGCATCTAGCACTCGCTCAACCGCTCAGAGCAACGGGTGGATTTGGGATATCGCGCTTCAACATCGTCGCGGCATTGGTTATGTCCATAGCACCGCGTTCATTGACGAATCCGAAGCAGAAACAGAATTAAGGCGGTACATTGCCAAAGAATTTGGCGAAAAGACCGCCGAATCGATACAACCTAGGAAGCTCAAATTTCAGCCGGGGTATCGGACCTCATTTTGGGAAAAGAATTGCGTCGCAATTGGTATGTCTGCGGGGTTCATCGAGCCGCTGGAGGCTTCGGCTCTGGTCATGGTGGAAACCTCAGCCTGGCTATTGGCGCGCTCGGTCCCACTTTGCCGGGAGCATATCGAACTCAGCGCTAAACCTTTCAATCAAGCGCTGCTTCACCATTGGGAACGGATCATTCATTTCCTTAAATTGCACTACGTTCTGAGTGAACGTGAAGGCGCTTACTGGGAGGCCCATCGAAATCCGTCCTCTTGGCCAGGATCGCTTGCCGATGACCTATCAAGTTGGCGTCAACGCCCCATAGATCATGGCGAAGCTGATCGAATCACTGATTTATTTCCGGCTGCGAGCTATCAATACATCTATCATGGAATGGGCAAACCCGTTGGGAGCGACGGGCGGAACCGAAGAACAAAGCAACAGGTTGCTCAAGCCGCGCCGCAACTTTTTGACGACGTCCAAAGAGCGCAACAAGCACTATTTACAGCCATGCCCTCAAACCGGGATCTATTGGATAAAATTAAAGCGTTTGGGCAGCCCCGCATTTAGCCGACCTCGAGGAGTCCGACGACTTGGCAAACTACCAGTTACTTGATCCGCAGCATCACGCAGAGACAAGAATCCTAGAAAGAGACGCTTTGTTGCAGCTCGATCGAGGCCTTCTCTGCGCGGCCTTCACAGGTGAGTTTAGAGCGATGGCAACGGATTTCCCCATCGTTTTGATCAAAGATGCCAACACTGGGCGTTTCTATTGTGCCGCGCTACTTGGATTGTCTCCAGAAAATCTCGCTTGCTTTGACCATGAAGGGCGTTGGAACGATGTTTATTTGCCCTGGTCCCTAAAGCGCCAGCCGCTTCTCATTGCGAACAAAGAGGGACAGGACGGAGGAACCACGCCTATGGTCTCTATCGACCTGGACCACCCCCTCGTGAGCACCCTCGATGGCAAACCGATCTTCGAAGTGGGCGAAACCCTTTCATCAACCACAGAGGAAAAAATGACCGCCCTGAGGTCAATCCACGCTAATGTCAGCACCACTGAATCGTTCATCAATACATTGCTTAAGCTTAAGTTGCTAACCGGCATCAAAATCAAGGGAACCTCACGCTCGGGTGAACCCATTGTTGTCGACGATATTTATGGCATAGATGAGGACGCGCTAAGGCAATTAGATAGCGACACTTTGGGCCGATTGCATCGAGAGGGCCAATTAGAACTAATCTTTCTCATGGTTGCCTCCCTTGGCCGTGTCAGCGCATTCACACGGCAGTTGAATCGCCTTTAGATTAAGTTCGCTTATGTCAGTGCAGTCAATCCCAATCCAAGGAGTACCAGAAATCAGTTGCGATTTAAGCGAGCTGCAAGGCCGCATAGAGGCGCAAAAGAATGAACCTTTCGTCATCAAGGGGCTGGCCCATGACTGGCCCGTTGTCAAAGCCGATCAGAGTCCAGATACAGCAATTAGTTATCTCGAACGATTCGCCTCGGCTCGCCCAGTCACGTCATTACGATTGCAATCTGGTGAAGCAGATTCCATTGGTTATTCGCCTGACTTTACGGGCTTCAATTTCGAACGGGACCGACGGCCTTTCTCCACGCTTTTGAGTGAACTCAGGCAAATAGTCCAAGGGCCACCCTCGGTCGATGGCCTTTATTTAGGGTCCACCAATATCGACCATTGGTTGCCAGGATTTCGCGAGGAAAATTCTTATGATCTGCTGGAGGATTGGAAGCCGCTCGCCAGTTTATGGCTCGGCACTCGAAGTTTAGTAGCAGCTCACTTTGATTTCCCGAGCAATCTAGCGTGCGTGGTTTTTGGCAAAAGGCGATTCACGCTCTTTCCACCCGAGGCAATATCGAATCTTTACGTCGGTCCCCTCGATCGGACGCCAGCCGGCCAGCCGATCAGCCTGGCCAGAACGGATCGAGCCGATGATCCCCGTTTCCCTCGCTTTAAAGACGCGCTTGATAGTGCGAAGCAAGCCCTGTTGCAGCCAGGCGACGCAATTTATATTCCAAGCCTTTGGTGGCACGAGATCGAATCGCTTTCTTCTCTCAACGGACTCATCAACTTTTGGTGGCGTTCAAACGATGCCCACTTCGGTGCACCGCTCGCTGCATTGCAACATCTAACGCTCGCCCTGAGATCCATACCCGAAGCGGAACGACAGCGATGGCGACCCATCATTGAACATTACATTTTTGGCGCTGATGACACTGTGATGTCGCATATTCCGCAGCATGCTCGCGGTATTTTGGATCATCCGAACGAAGAAGAAGCACTGCGTTTCAGAGCGTACTTAAGCGCACAACTCAATCCAGGGAGTGGGAAGGTATGACGACCGATCATCCCGTTAGACGTGTACTTATTGTGGGTGGAGGCACCGCTGGCTGGATGGCTGCGGCGTCCCTGTCCAAGCTGATAGGGCGGCACCTAGACATCACTTTAGTTGAGTCGGATGAGATAGGCACCATTGGCGTCGGCGAAGCGACCATTCCAACCTTTATCGCACTGCACCAACTGCTCAAGATTCCTGAAGCAGAGTTCCTGGCGAACGTGCAAGGCACGATTAAATTGGGCATTTCTTTTGAACGCTGGCAAACACTGACAAAGAATTACATTCACGCGTTTGGCACCACCGGCCAGGGGTGCTGGGCTGCCGGGTTCCACCATTTTTGGAATCGCGCAAATCGTCAGGGGTTCGCGGGGGACTACGGCCTTTATTCACCAGAACTCATGGCTGCTCAAGCGGGTCGCTTCGGCCATCTTGAAACTACGCCCTTGAATTACGCTTATCACCTTGATGCGACCGCCTATGCGAAATATTTAAGAACGTTCTCAGAGAAAGCCGGCGTCAGGCGCGTCGAAGGTCGGATCGATTCGGTCAAGCTCAATGCGTCAGGGGACATTGACTCAGTTCAATTGGTATCAGGCGCGGCCATTGACGCTGACTTATTCATAGACTGCAGTGGCTTCACAGGCTTACTCATCGATAAAGCCCTGAACACACCCTTTGACGATTGGGGCCAATGGCTCCCTTGCGATCGAGCGATTGCAGTCCAAACAACATCTAACGAGGCCCCCATTCCTTACACACGGGCGATCGCTCATGGTTTTGGATGGCAGTGGAAGATCCCGCTCCAGCACCGAGTGGGAAATGGACTGGTCTTCAGCAGTGAATTTATGACCGATGATCAGGCTGCCAATCTTCTCTTGAGTGAGGTCACGGGCAACGTATTGACCGAACCTCGAGTCATTCGTTTCAAAACGGGTCAACGAAAAGCGCATTGGGTCAGGAATTGCGTGGCTATTGGCCTGGCCTCTGGCTTTATCGAGCCTATGGAATCTACCAGCATTCATTTGATCCAACGAGGCATCATTAGACTCATGCAGCTCTTTCCCTACGGCGGCATCCAAGAGGGCGATCGGTCAGAGTTCAACGAACAGATGACCACAGAATTCCGACACATCCGCGACTTCATCATCATGCATTACCACTTGACCGAGCGGACGGACACCGAGTTCTGGAGGAGGAACCAGGCTATGTCAGTGCCTGATTCTCTCTCCCATCGACTGGAACTTTTCGCTCAAAGTGGCAACGTGTTTCAAGGCCAATGGGACGTCTTCGGTGAGAACAGCTGGACGCAGGTGATGATGGGACAGGGTCTAAGGCCTGCGCACTACCATCCCATCGTTGACATGATGAGTGACAACGAACTTAAAGGGTTTATTGATCATCAGGCACAGAAAGTGCAATCGATGCTCGCAAGGGCACCGACGCATTCCGACTTCCTCAAGGCTTACTGCCCGGCCCCCTTACCTTAACCTCGACACCCAAACCTCGCCCGTTGTCTCCTCATCGCGAGCAAATCCGTAAGGGCTGGGTTAAGAGCGGATTTCCTCACAACTTGTATCAGTTTCATTCAAAAAAAAGCCACGCATAAGCGTGGCCTTTTAAACTCGGCTAGGATCAATCCTTGGCCAACCGGAATGTCCACCAGACGCCTGCGCCAGTTTCAACGGTCACAGTCACTGTCTCGCTATCCGCCGTCAACACTTCATAAGTGATTGATTCAGGAGCGTCCGCGATAGATGCGAGCTCTTGACCATTAACGGCTTTAGGCAATGCGATGTGCGATCCCAAGCCTGAGATCGTAAGCATGCCACCATCAGCGTCATACATAAACCCGCCGGTCGAGCTTCCGTCATGTGGTGCGACCGGCGCACCGCAAGCGTCCGCTCCACCCTGCCAGACTTCAACCCAGGTTTCGCCACCCATGGCATTCAAGAAGGTGCCATCAGCGCCAAAGTGCATAATATCGTCATACCAGCAGGGGCGATCTGCTGCGACAGAAGCCCACCATTCGGTGCTGCCAGCGCTCGGGCCCACGCCTGCGGCGCCGTCACCATCCAGTTTCCAATTCCCTTTGAGTGGCGAATTAGAGACACGCTTCAAGTTAAACGTCCACCAGACTCCCGGCCCGGTCTCAACCGTGACGGTCATGCTGTCGCCATCGAGGGTCAGCACCTGGTAGGTGATCGCATCCGGTGTATCAGCCGCTGATGCCAATTCTTGGCCATTGACTGCTTTGGGCAGCGCGACGTAAGCGCCTTTACCCATCACGGTCAGCGTCCCAGCATCTTCATCATAGCTGTAGACCGCATCCGCACTACCGTCGTGTGGTGCAATAGGCGTTGCACAACTATCGGCCCCGCCTTGCCAGACTTCAACCCAGGTCTCATCACCATGCACGTTCATGAACGCACCGTCAGGACCAAAATCGTACACGTCGTCGTACCAGCAGGGTCGGTCTGCTTCAATGGAAGCCCACCATTCAGAGCTTCCTGCAGACGGACCCACCGCCGCAGCGCCGTCACCGTCCAATTTCCACTTCCCTGCAAGTTTAACTTCAGGGACACGGACCAACCTAAAGGACCACCAAACGCCAGCGCCCGCTTCAACGGTCACGGTCATGCTGTCACCATCGAACGTCAAAACATCATAGGTGATCGATTCTGGAGCATCCGCTGGGTTTGCGAGTTCCGCACCATTGACCGCCTTCGCAAGCGCTAGGTGTGAACCTACCCCGCTAATGGTCAGCTTACCTGCATCCGCATCGTACATATAACTGCCCGTCATGCTGCCATCATGTGGCGCGACGGGGGCCGCACAAGCATCTGCACCGCCTTGCCAACCTTCGACCCAGGTTTCTCCTCCCATGGCATTAAGGAAGGTACCATCGGCGCCAAAGTGCATAATGTCGTCGTACCAACAAGGACGGTCTGCTTCAATCGACGCCCACCATTCGGTACTTCCCGCGCTGGGTCCCACGCCTGCGGCGCCATCGCCATCGAGTTTCCAATTGCCCTTAAGCGGCGAGGTGGACACTCGCTTCAGATTAAAGCTCCACCAGACGCCAGGGGCGGTTTCCACGGTGACTGACATGCTGTCGCCGTCAAGCGTCAACACCTGGTAGGTGATGAAATCGGGGGTATCCGCCGTACTGGCCAGTTCTTGACCGTTAACTGCTTTCGGTAGCGCCAAGTAAGCACCTTTGCCCATAATCGTCAGCGTTGACGCCTCTTCGTCGTAACTGAAGACCGCGTCAGCACTGCCATCATGAGGTGCAACGGGCGCCGCGCAGCTATCAGCTCCGCCTTGCCAACCTTCAACCCAAGTCTCGTCCCCATGAACATTCATAAAGGACCCATCGGAACCGAAGTCATAAATATCGTCGTACCAACAGGGTCGGTCTGCTTCAATCGAAGCCCACCATTCCATGCTGCCTGCAGAAGGCCCGACGCCGGCGGCGCCATCACCGTCGAGTTTCCACTTGCCGACTACCGGCGACTCTGGAACTCTTGCTAACCTGAAGGTCCACCAAACACCAGGGCCTGTCTCAAGCGTTACGGTCATCGAGTCACCATCGAGTGTTAGCACCTGGTAGACAATTGAATCAGGTGTATCGGCGGGACTTGCTAGCTCCTGGCCATTCACTGCCTTCGGTAACGCGATATGCGCTCCCTTTCCTGTGATCGTCAAGGTGCCAGCGTCCTCATCGTAGGTATAGGTTCCTACTGTGCTTCCATCATGAGGCGCGACCGGGGTTGCACAGCTATCAGCTCCGCCTTGCCAACCTTCAACCCAGGTCTCATCACCCAAAATGTTGAGGAAAGAGCCGTCTTCACCGAATCGGTGAACATCGTCATACCAACAGGGGCGATCTGCCTCGACCGACGCCCACCACTCCGTGCTGCCCGCTGTTGGGCCAACACCCGCAGCGCCATCACCATCAAGTAGCCAATCGCCCGCTAGCGTGCTGTCACCGTCCGCGCAACCTTCAATACAGTACTGCACCGCACTACCGTCCGTGGTGGCAGTAACCGTTTCGCCCTGCTCGCCGCTGGTGTCCTCATAGCTGATTGAAAACGTCACGTCGCCATCCAGGTCAAACTCGGTCATGATGCGCTTCGCACGCCAAGTCCTGACATTTCCTGTTACTTCGTCTGCGGGTACGCCGTTGATCGTGACTGTGGGCTTCATGATCGCTTCGCTCGCCACAATATCGATTTGAACAGCTTGATCCAGCTTGGCTTTACCATTCGGCTTGGGGTCTTTGTCTCGCGACATCTTGATGGTCACGGTCTCGAGGGTCGGCGCAACGCCATCAGAGGCAGGCTCTGCGAGATCATTCTGCGTGATGACTGCATCACTGCCACCGCAAGCTGCGAGCGTAGCCAATAAAGCTGTCAAGATGCCGGCTCTCCCGTAATGGACCAAGCCGACCAAATTGCCCCAGAAGCTACTGAAAACGTTAGCTGAATACTCCATAAAATCCCCTCGACGACCCTCTACCGAACGCCTCGGTAGTTATTTTTTGACAGGAGCATTCTCTTGCCCCCTTCGCCTAGCCTCCACCCCAAAACGTCGAACAGGGAGATATCTGCGGTGAGACGGATAGCCTTCAGGTAAGCCACAAATTGTGCGCAGATTGGGCGCGGATCAGTCCTGTTCGACTTCATGGTTCGAAGAATCTATATTTTGAGACTCCATGTTTGAAGACTCCATATTTGAAGACAGGGGAAAGAAGCATTTCCTCCAAGCCCTATTTCCTCGGGCGGTGTCTTCCGGCGACTTCCATTTTTTTCTATGTGTCTTGGCCTGGCGCCTATCTGGGTGATTGGCGACTGACCAGGCCAACGAGGTGGTCCAGCATCGATGCCGTCAGGGAGTCCAAGGACTGAGTAATATCAAGCGAAATCCCATTTTGAGGCGGTTCGAGGTCCCGCAACTGACTCTGAAGCATATTGGCGCCCATGTAATGGTTCTCTCGAGCCTTAAGTCTCGCTTCGATGACCGTCGCTGGTCCTGTTAAATGGAACCAAACAGCCGATTCTTGGTCCTGCTCTAGGAACGAGCGATAAACGCTTTTGAGGGCAGAACAAGCCACAATAACGACCGGCGCTTTCTTTTGCTGCTTGCCGATGCCACGCCTCAGCGCCTCAAGCCACGGCCAGCGATCATCACTTGTGAGTGGCTGACCGCGCCGCATCTTTTCGACGTTGCTCGCTGGATGAAAGTCATCCGCATCAAGAAAGAGCCACCCCGTCTCCTTTGCCAACCGGGTTCCCAAGGTCGATTTCCCAGTTCCAGCAACTCCCATAATGAAAATCACCCAAGATTTATGGACGATGGTCGTCGACATCGCGCCGTTCTTTTGTTCTCCGACTTCCTCAGTCATCGCGCTTTTCTCCCCCCAATAACGTCCCCGAAAGATCGCCACTTGGACCTGCGAAACGGCCTTTTTAACGCAGACTTCTGGCGGTCCTCACCATGATGGTGCGTTACTGCTCAAAATCGACCATGCACTTCCAAGGTCTGTGCAAATCAAGATGATTGATCAAACTGCGAGCCGCCCTCATTATCTCGGTAGCTTTCCATTCATGCCGAACTAGAAGGATCTGACATCATGAATAGCAGCGTCACCCCATCGGCACCCTTAAGCTTCAAAGAAAAATTGGGCTATGGATTGGGCGACGGCGCCTCCAACTTCTTTTTTCAAGTCTTCAACATCTTTCTTTTGTACTACTACACGGATGTGTTCGGACTTTCCCCCGCCGCTGTCGGCACGATGTTTCTGGTGACCAAAATCGTCGATACCATCACCGACCCGATGATGGGCATCATCGCTGATCGCACGCAAACCCGATGGGGCAAGTTTCGGCCCTACTTGCTGTGGATGGCGATTCCCTACGGCGTTTGCGGTTATCTTATGTTTGCCAATCCTGACCTTTCCGATACCGGCAAACTCGTCTATGCGTATGTGACCTACACATTAATGATGCTCGCATATACCGCAATCAACGTGCCCTACTCCGCATTGATGGGCGTCATTTCTCCAGTGTCACTCGAGCGTACCAAAGTATCCAGTTACCGATTCTTCTGTGCCTTCTTGGCTGGTTGGGCCATCTCGACCTTGGTCCCCACCTTCAAGGACCGACTCGGCGGCGGTGACGAGGCACTGGCCTTTCAAATCCTGATGTCTATCTTTGCAGTTATTTCCGTTGCGATGTTCTGGGTTTGTTTCGCAACCACCAAAGAGCGCGTCACACCACCAGAACAGACGTCTGACATCAGAGCGGACTTCAAAGCCCTGCTGTCGAACGGCCCATGGCTCGTATTGTTTGTCGCGGCCATTTTTACGCTCATGTCTGTCGCTATACGAGCCGGTGGCACCATGTACTATTTCAAGTATTTTGTGGGTGAAGATGACACCCAGATCTTTTGGATCTTTAACCAAACCGCCGTGTTTTTATCCCTTGGCACCCTGGCCATGCTGCTCGGTATCACCATGACGCGTTCGTTGGTTGAACGCTTTGAGAAGCGCGACCTGCTGATCGTGTTATCACTCCTCAATGCGGCGAGCTTCATTGCGTTTTTCTTTGTGCCACCTGAAGCATTCTGGACCATGGTCATTGTTAATGTCATCGGGTCCATCATCAACGGACCGACCCCAGCACTTGTCTGGGCCATGTACGCAGACACTGCAGATTATGGCGAGTGGAAAACTGGAAGGAGAACCACCGGTCTCGTCTTCTCCGCCGTGCAATTCGCACAAAAATTCGGCTTGGCCATAGGCGCCGCCCTGTCCGGGTACATCCTCGCCCTTTATGGATTCGTCGCCAATCAGGATCAGACGGAGGACGCCCTCCTCGGGATACGACTGATGTTCACCATATTCCCGGCGGTGCTCTCGATACTGGCAACCATTGCCGTCTGGTTTTACCGAATCGACCGCCAAACACTCACTCAAATTGAGCGTGACTTAGGTCGTTAGGCCCATGCAACCACCGTCGTCGGGCCAGCACCTCAGGCTCTGCCTTAGTCGATTGGCTGAAAGACTCGAACGTAATCAACGATCATTTCTTGAGGGAAACGTGTGGTGCCATCTGGGCTCTTAGGCCAGCGACCACCCACCGCAACGTTCATGATCAAGAAGAAGTGCTTTTCGAAGGCATCCAACCCAGGACTGCCATTCAGGGCGAAGGTGAGATAAAGCTCGTCGTCGACCAGCCACTGAATTTGCGATTCTGACCAGATGATGCTGAACA
>CAYZUV010000053.1:0-12109 GCA_964481245.1 uncultured Pseudomonadales bacterium | reverse complement strand
CTGGGCAAAAAGCGATGGTCAAACTCACCGCCTACGACTATGCCATCTACGGTGGCCTAGAGGCGACGTTAGAACAAATTGGCGCAGATACCATTGTCGATGAAACCGGCGAACATTATTTTCAAATTCGGGTGCGAACCGAAAAAAATCATTTGGGAACCGAAATCGCGCCGCTGCCCATCATGACGGGCATGGTCGCGTCTGTAGACATCATCACCGGAGAGAAAACGGTGATGGATTACTTATTGAAACCCATTAAGCGAGCCACGGCGAACGCTCTTCGCGAACGCTAGTCGAAGGCTACACGCTATCAAATCCCCTTGAATGCAGGCGGTCGTTTCTCAGCAAATGCGCGACGCCCCTCTCGGTAATCATCACTGTCAAAGCATTGGTCAATGAGCGCTTGGACCGCAGCTCGGTCTTGTCGCGTTGGGTCTTTAGTCACGTCCGAGATAGCCGCGCGCGCAGCGCGAATGGTCAAGGGTGCATTCGCGGCGACCCGCATCGCGTAGTCAGTGACGAAATCGCGAATTTCGTCACTAGGCACCACAAAATTAACTAACCCCATTTGGAGTGCCTCATCCGCACCAAAGTAACGTGCGGAAATCATGATATCGCGGGCTCGCGCAGGCCCAACAATTGATGTCAGCAGATCAAGCCCTTCATACTCGTATCCCAGCCCTAATCGTGCCGCGGGAATCCCAAAGGTTGAGTCTGGTGATGCAATTCGTACGTCTGCTTGGAGCGCCGTAGCCAGCCCACCGCCAATGCAATAACCTTGGATGAACGCAAGAATCGGCTTGGCCGAATCACGAAGTTGACGGGATGCCTGGCCAGACACCCGAGCGTAATCAGCTTTGGCTGCCGCCGAGTGGCGATTCTTATCAAATTCTGAGATGTCAGCGCCGGATACAAAAGCTTCCCCACCAGCGCCTTGCAATAGAATTACTTTAATCGCATCAGACCTCAGGCAATAGGACATTGCGTCTGCTAAGCCCTGCCACATGGCCAAGGAAATCGCATTGCGCCGCTCGGGTTGATTGAACGTGATCCAGGCAAGTCCATTGTCAACTTCCAGAATCATTTTCTCAGTGGCTAATTCAATTCGAGTCATAAGACAGGCCCCTTCAAACCTCAATGCACGCCATCAAATGATGCCTTCACTTTTAAGCATTTCAATATCATTAGCAGACAGCCCAATCGATTCGAGGACACGACTTGTGTGTTCACCCCGTCGGGGCACTGCGGAGGCACGTCGATGTACCTCAGGGTGACTGGATAAATTGATTGGCGATCGAACCAAATCTACCTCTCCAAAGGCCGGATGGTCGGTGGGCAGACGCATTCGGAGCGCCTCAACTTGTGGATCGTCGAAAGCCTCACCCACCGTGTAAATCGGTCCACAAGGGCAGCCAATCGCGTTCAGTTCTTGGATGAGAGAATCCTGTGACTTGAGCGCCGTCTTTTTCTCGATTTCATCAATCAACAGCTGCCGATTCGCAACTCGTTGCGTGTTGGAACTGAACCTTGCGTCGTCTAAAAGATGCTCCAACCCCAACGCATAACAAAACGCCCGCCACATGCGACCGGTCGTCGCGGCGAGATTGACGTGCCCATCGGATGCTTTGAAGACCCCCATGGGCGCAGCGGTTGGATGGTGGTTGCCTTCTCGCCCCGGCACGTCACCGGCCATGGTGTAGCGAGCTCCCTGAAAATCCAGCTTACTCAGCATCGCTTCCAACAAACTTGTGTGGACCCATTGGCCTTGCCCAGTTCGTTCTCGTTCGATTAGGGCGAGAAGAATGCCTTGACCTAGGAACATGCCGGCTGATGTATCACTCACGGCAATACCGGCCCGCATGGGTTCACCATCGGGCACGCCCGTCAAACTCATCAAACCACTCATTCCCTGAATGATCTGATCAAATCCAGGACGCGTCGCGTAAGGGCCCGTCTGACCAAACCCACTGATGCTGGCGACGATCAAACGAGGATTAATGGGTTTTAGGGTTTCGTAATCTATCTTGAGACGATGCTTCACATCCGTCTTAAAGTTTTCGACCAAGACATCGGCGGTAGCGACGAGCTTCTTCAGAACCCCGTATCCCCTCGGATCTTTCAAATTCAGCGTGATGCCTTTCTTGTTCCGATGGAGATTCTGCGCGTCTGGTGAGTTCCAGTGCCCGGTGACGTCTTGCGCATCGCTTTCGCCAGGCGGCTCAATGCGAATCACCTCCGCCCCCCAGTCAGCAAGGAGTCGCACCGCGACGGGCCCGGCCCGGACGATACTCAGATCGAGGACCCGGATATGGGAGAGCGGCCCGACCACTCCGGACTTATCGATTACCTAGTGCGCTTCTTAGTGCGCGAGCGACTTCCGAGAGCTTGGCTTGTAGCCGCTTCGTATTGCTCGGCCCCATGCGGATCAATTGTTTTTGGGCTGGCGCAAGCCCCTCCAATTCGGCATCGGCAAACTCGTACATCACCACAGGCCGCCGCAATTCAATTTCACCCTCGACAACCGGTGTCTCCAAGAGTAAGCCAATAGCACTGAAGACCACTCGGTCAAAATCAGTCTCAGGCATGCCCAACTCTTTATAGGCCTGACCCAGCAGGGGACTGATCAGCACATAGAAATCTGCCAAGGCCTTCGAATCAACCGAATCAGCAATCCACGTAAAGATGTCGTATCGAGCGTAGCTCGCTGGATTCAAAATATATTCGTTTTCACCCACACTGATCGCCGAAAACCCAGTTCTTGGCGCCAGCACTTGAACCGCTGAACGGATGACCCGACCCTCAGAAACACCCTGAGTGAACCCGACAAACTTGCGGATCAAATCATCCACCGCCAGCCATCGGTGCAGGCCCTCGTGTCGACTCATACCCACAAGGGCATCCCTGACCAGCGCATCGCTTGCATCGAGCAGCGGCAAGATAAATTCCGGCTCAATTGGCGCCGGTTCCGGCTCCGGCTCTTCTTCCAAGACCTCGGGTTCAATGTCGGTTTGTACCGGCTCGATCACCTCAGGTTCTGGCTCTGGTTCCGGTTCTGGCGCTTGGGGCAACGCAATCACCTCCTTCGGCTGCGGCGCGGGCTGCGGTTCTTCATTGATCACCATGACACCAAGGACGACTGCAATCACCAGCGTCAGTCCAATGGCTCCGAGCAACCCTTTATTCTCTAACATCGTCCCCCCCAGGGTTCATGACTTAGGTTCGCTATGAAAGCGTAAACGATAGCACCGACGCTTCAATTCTTAAACCAGCGGTCAAAGCGCTTGGTCCGGCAGAGGGTCTAGGCAAAGTTCGGGACCTTTAAGCCTCTCTTTCTGTCCATTTTTGACCCTGGTGACTGCCCTCGGAGCGCGCTGATTAGGCCACACAAACCCTCCTAGCCTGATAGCGGGCCGCACTTTCCAAGAGCATGGCTAACAAATACTTGGCAATGACTTGGACAACGGTGCGCGGACCCTAACAAGTGGTCGACTTCGCGTTAGGTCTCTGCTTGCTCACTCACGTCATTGCAGTATCTTTTTACTCAGTCCTATTTTTAAGTCTGCTCACCTCACCGAGACAAGCTGCCACCGGCCCTCGCCTCAGCCAGGGCCGAGATAATTAATTCTCCAGCGTCTCTCGCTGTAGTGCCCCAGGACATGACGCCATCTTCATGACCGAGCATCGTCATGAGCCCTTTGACACCCAATCCTTCGGTGATCTTCTTCAAAGATAAAGCCATCTCGACGGTGCCGTATGCAATGTCAGCGGGTGTGCAAGCGATCGACAATCGCTCGGTCGCACGCCAAATATCCGGGGAGTGAACATGAAAAACAAATTGGATTTCATCAAACGCCTCGTATACCGCCGCATGGGTTAATGACTCTGATGAGGGCTTTATAGGCCCCATCGCACTGACCCTATTTTGGGCAAGGCACCACCCGGTCACTTCGGCATAGTGCGCCTTCCCAAGGCGCTCGATGGCGCCGGTCTGAGTTCCAGTGATCACAAGGCCCGCGCGGGTCCGAGCGCTTAAATTGCCAAAACCGTACCCGTCGTAGCGAGCCGGGTCCTCACCGATGAGACCGGTCTCTTTGTATATGGAGCGCCAAGCCTCGAGGACTTGGAAGGCTGCGAACGGCGTGGCAGCGCTTGCTACATAATCCAAAGCGAACTTAATGACACCCTCACGCTCGGTCACGAGAAAGGCTCCGCCTGCCGTTTCAATCCTTCGGCTAGATCGCCTGTAATAAGCCCTCGTTCGGTGATAATGCCATCAATCAAGGATGCGGGCGTTACATCAAAGGCAGGGTTAAAGACCTGCACATTCTCTGGCGCAGTCGGCGTACCATAAAGGCAGGCGACTTCACTTGGGTGTCGCTCCTCAATCTCAATGTCCTCGCCTCTCGCCGTGCTGAGATCGACGGTTGAGAAAGGGCAGGCCACATAAAAGGGGATGTGAAAGTGTTTTGCGAGGACCGCAACGCCCAAGGTCCCGATCTTGTTGGCCGCATCGCCATTGGCCGCCACCCGATCAGCCCCCACAATCACCAAATCGATTCGATTAGAAGCCATCACATGCGCCGCCATGTTGTCTGTGATCAGTGTACAGGGCACGCCATGGGCCATCAGCTCAAACGCGGTCAAGCGGGCGCCCTGGAGCAGCGGTCGCGTCTCGTCCACAAAGACATGTAATGGATTGCCAGCATCATGGGCGACATAAATAGGCGCTAGTGCTGTTCCGAATTCGGATACGGCAAGCGAGCCGGCATTACAGTGCGTAAGCACTCGCCCCCCACGGGGAATGAGCGATGCACCCAGCCTCCCGATTTCGAGGCAACTGGAACGATCCTCCTGATACAACCGATCCGCTTCCGCACGCAGCCTCGAGGACCAGCCATCTGGAAAGCCCTCGCGATGAAGTCGCCGAACGACGTGCATCATCGCCTCGACGGCCCAAGCGAGGTTTACAGCCGTTGGCCGAGCCGCGATCAGTGAGGATGCCGCGGCCTCGAACTCCTCGAGCAGAGCATCGGCTGCCAAACCTTCAGAACGCCCCAGCAGCAGCCCGTACGCTGCGGCAAGGCCGATCGCCGGCGCACCGCGAACCGCAAGGGTTTTGATCGCATCGATGACTTCGGGCGTCTCTCTGCAATTCAGATAAACCGTTTCTCTTGGCAATTGCCGCTGATCAAGAATCCGCAATTGATCAGGCTCAGCAATCATGCTGCGAGGCAGCATCGATTCCGCGTTTGTCATCATCCTGCCCGAAGCGCTGACACCATTTCGACCCGTTTCTCAGTCTCCACGAAGCTGAACGCGCCACTGGTTCGATCAGTAAAATCGCCATATCTCGCCAGCATCTCTTTCACCACCTGATCTGGCTCCCCCATCACGCCCATGACGTTTAGAATGTCATCGTTGATGAGCTCAGCCATTTCCTTCCACTGTCCCTGCTTAGACATCGCGTTGAGCTCGAGTTGCAAATCGCCCCAACCATGCACACCCAGCACTTGCTTGTAGGCCGGTGTGGATCCGTAAAATGAGATCCGAGCTTTAGCGGTTGCCTTCTCTGCCTCGAAGGTTTGCTCATCCTTGCCCGACACGACGAAAGGGGTATAACTAATCTCGAAGTCCTTCCGCTTCTTGCCCGCCTTGGCCAGCCCGCGCTCAACCGCGGGGAGCGTGACTTCACGGATGTACTTCTCGTTTGAAAATGGATGAATAATCAATCCATCACCCACTTCTGCCGCAACTTCCGTCATGATCGGACCGACCGCAGCCAAAATGACTTTGGGCGCTCCAAACTGGGTGTCTTCTGGCGTGAACGCGGGTGTCATGAGCGTGTGCTGATAGTACTTACCTTCAAATCGAAGCGGCGCACCCTCGTACCAATTCGCCCAAATTGCTCGCATGGCGAGCACCAGTTCCCGCATCTGAGCCGCCGGCGCACCCCATGGCATCGAAAAGCGCTTGGTAATGTGCGCTCGGATCTGGGAACCGAGCCCCAGGGTGAAACGCCCTTTTGAGTAGGCGTTAAGATCGTGAGCTTGATTCGCTAACGTCATCGGAGAGCGAGCAAAGGCAACCGCGATGCCTGTTCTGAGCTCGACGCGCTCACTATGCTCAGCGCCAATCAATAGCGGGAAAAACGGATCGTGATTCATCTCCGCTGTGCCAACGCCATCATAACCCTCTGCTTCAACGCGCTTGATGTGTTCAGGAATTTTTGTCCAGTCTTGGGTCAAGTGTGTGTCTACTTTCATGCCTACTTTCCTCTAAAAACGTTTAACGATGACCTTACTCATCAATGAATCGATCGCACCTCAGAGGGCGCGCTGCCACACGTGCTGATTGTTTGTTGCCAACATGAGCAGAAGACAACTGCGACGAAGGGATTCTTATCGTCAGCGTTCAGATAAGACGCTGACATTCTGGATCCCTTGCCAGCCATTCAACGTTCAATACCACCGCGATCCTTCACCCCTGCGGATCGAGGCGATATCCCGCCACTTCTTCACGACTCGACCTTATCCGAAACGGTAAATAAAAAAAACGTCTCCTAATTCAGACGAACATCCATGAGCGCTTGTGCGTGCGCCTCTGGCGACGCGTCGTTCAGAAATTGTCCAGCAGCGGTTTCCACACCGGCCAGGAACTTCTGCAGCCCGGGTGCACGAAGCAGCGGCTGGATATGAATGTAGAGCGAATATTCCTCCGGGTCGATCAGCGCAGCAGGTGCTTGATGCACCGATAAGATGTAGGACTGCGCTTGCCCTAAAACCCCGTCAAGCCGACCAAGTACCGCGCTCATCACCACGGCTAAATCATGAATTTCCAAATCAGACAACTCAGTCAATTGAAGCACCTGGCGATGAGGACAGATCATGACTTCGAATGGAAACTGTGCAAAGTAAGGCACGAAGGCGAGCCAACGCTCATTGTCTATGAGAATTCGGCGCTGATCGTCCCGTTCTGCCCGAATGAGATCTTGAAACAAGGGCCGTTCATGTGTCTGAAGATAGGTTTTAGCGGCGTGCAGTTCTCTTGCGATGGTATCAACGACAAAAGGAAAAGCATAAATCTGACAATGAGGATGAGGATTTGAGACGCCTACCACCTCGCCGTTGTTTTCGAAGATGAAGACATGAGCCCAGCCTTCGTTGCTCAACATCTGCGTTTCATCACGCCATGCCTGCAGCACGATCTCGAGCTCGTTAATCTCTAGATGGCTTAAACGACGCTGATGATCTGGGTCGTAACACATGACGCGGCAGCGACCAGCAGCCGACGCAACCCGATAAAAGGTGCTCGGCGGTGGCTGAGGCGCCACCGTTGCACCCAAGGATGGGTGGTCGTTGTCGAACACAAAGACTTGAGCGTACTGAGGATTTCGCTCGCCACTGACGCGCGGGTTGCCAGGGCAAAGATAACACTGTGGATCGAAACTCGGTCGACGATCGCCCTTGACGGTTGCGCTCAGTCCCTGCCAGGGTCGTCCACCACGGTGACTGGTGATGGTCACCCATCGCTCAAGCAGCGGATGCCAGCGTTGCTCCCAAGTCATTAATCGGCCCTGTTCCGAACCGAGCACCTCGGCCAAGCCGCCAGCCACCTCTGCGCTGGTGCAGCGTTGCTCATGATTGCGATGATTCTGAGCCGGATGTCGCGCTGCCTAGTGAACGTTGCTCGACCGCAAATTCATGGCTCCGAATGAGTGCGTAATGGTAAGCCTCGACCAAGGCATTCCAACTCGCCTTAATCACGTCCACATTAACGCCCACGGTCCCGAAGGTTTCTCCCTCAAACGTGTGTTCGAGCAGGACGCGCACACGTGCCGCCGTTTCTTGCGTTGAGTTAACAACCTTCACGGTGTAATCGGTCAAATGTAAATCTTTAACCTCGGGAAAATGCGGCGCGAGCGCATCTCGAAGCGCGAGATTCAATGCATCTACGGGACCACTGCCCTCGGCGGCCCGGAGTTCAACGTGATCGCCTACGCGCAATTTCACTGACGCTTCGATTGCTCCGGCGATATCCACATCATTTTGGTCCGATGCATTCTCGTTGCCGGGCGAATAAATTCGATAGAAGAGCGGTTCAAAACGGTAATTCAGGCGGCCGAGATGACGCCTCACGACCAGATCGAAACTGCCATCGGCGTTTTCGAAGCTGTAGCCCGCGTGTTCTTTGTCTTGGACCTCTTCCAGAATCGCTTTGGTTTTATGCCCATCCTCCAGCTCCGCATAGCGGTTCGCAAGTTTTGCGCGAACGTTCGACCCTCCGGCCAATTCACTGATCAGCACTTTGCGCGCGTTCCCGACCTGCTCAGGGGTGACATGCTCATAGGTTTCAGGGTTTCTAAGAACCGCGGATACGTGGACACCCCCTTTATGCGCGAACGCCGAGGGACCGACAAAAGGTTGCCCCAATGGCCCATCAAACCCTAGCAACTCCCAGACGCGCCTCGATACCCAGGTGAGATTCTCGAGCGCTCCCTGCGGCAGACAGGGCCTTCCCATTTTTAACTCTAGATTGGCAATAACCGAAGTCAGATCAACGTTGCCACAGCGCTCACCAATACCGTTGATGGTGCCTTGCACCTGACAAACGCCTGCCGATACTGCCGCCAGGGTGTTTGCCACAGCCAGTCCGCCATCATTATGGACATGAATCCCCAGGTGCGCTGCAGGCAAGTGCGCGCGGACCCCCGACACCGCCTGAGCAATCTGCTGAGGCAGCATCCCCCCATTCGTGTCGCACAGGATGAGTCTCGAAGCGCCGGCGGCAAGTGCCACCTCGAGCGTCGCAAGCGCATAAGGCGCATCTGATAGATAGCCATCAAAGAAATGTTCAGCGTCATAAAAGACAGGACGCCCTGTTTCCGATTTCAAGTATCGAATCGAGCCCTCGATCATCTCTAGATTTCGGTCCGCGGACACTCTCAACGCTTGATCCACGTGGAGCAGCCAACTTTTGCCAAAAATACAGGTCACATCGGCCTTCGCATCGATCAACTGCTGAAGAAAATGATCCTCTTCCGGTAGGCAATCCGAGCGATGGGTTGATCCAAATGCTGAAATCTGAATCTGATTGAACGACTGTTCCCTCGCTGCAACAAAGAACTCACTGTCTTTGGGGTTGGACCCGGGCCATCCACCTTCTGTGAACTGCACCCCGAGCTGGTCGAGCACCGCGGTAATTTCCAGCTTGTCCGCCAAGCTCAGATTAACGCCCTCCCCTTGGTTACCATCACGCAACGAGGTATCGTAAATCTCGATCCGATCAGGGGTCATATCGCTCATACGGATAACCGTGCGTCCACAGCAGCCACCGCATCGCGTTGGGCAAGAAGCTCATCGAGCGGATCGAAGGTGCCGGCAAGAAATGCTTCCCGAGTGCTGGGCTTCATCGAGAAGGCGAAGCTTTGGTTCAAAAACATGATTTGCATCGACTCAAGATCAATCAGGAGAGGCTCTTCCGGCACCTTCTGAACCAGAGCCGCGAGTTCAGCTCTCGGGGCCTTGGCCATCTGCAAACATGGGATACCAAGGGTCGTGCAATTACCGTGAAAAATCTCAGCGAAACTCTCGGCAATCACCACATCGAACCCAAATTTCTGAATGGCTTGCGGCGCGTGTTCACGGCTCGAACCACACCCAAAGTTGGCATCCGAAATCAAGATCGAAGCCCCCGCGTGAGTCGCTTGATCGAGCGGATGCCCCTTACTTTCGCCTTTTACATCAAAGCGCTCATCATAAAAAAGTGACGGGCCCAGCTCGTCAAAGGTGACGCACTTCAAAAACCGTGCGGGGATGATTCTATCGGTGTCGATGTCATTGCCCGGGACATAGACTGCTCGTCCAGATCGTTTTGTCTTATTGTCCATCATCCCTCCAGACCAAAAACTTCGCGCGCATCGGCCACAGCACCCTCAACCGCCGCTGCGGCAACCATAATCGGGCTCATCAAAATGGTTCGGCCCGTACTTGAGCCCTGTCGCCCCATGAAATTCCGATTTGAGCTTGAGGCACAGACTTCATCGCCCACCAGCTTGTCAGGATTCATTGCCAAACACATCGAACAGCCCGGCTTACGCCATTCGAAGCCTGCTGCTTCAAAAATCTCATGCAAGCCCTTGGCCCGTGCTGCCGCATCGACTTTTTCAGACCCCGGTACCGCGATCGCTCGCACACCCCGCGCGACATGATGTCCTCTCAGGACCTCAGCGACGGCCTCGAAATCGCTGAGGCGGCCGTTCGTGCAACTCCCAATGAAAGCCACCTGAATGGCCGTGCCTTTTATGGGGGCATTTGCTTCAAGCTTCATATAGTTCAGCGCGCTGACCAACAGCTCCTCATCCGTGTGGGTTTCGGCGGTGGGAATTCGCTCTCCAACCCCGATGGCCTGCGCCGGCGTCACGCCCCAGGTGACGGTGGGCTCAATTTGCGACGCATCAAAGTCTACGACGTCGTCGTAGGTTGCATCGTCGTCGGATGCAAAGCTCGACCACCGCGCTCGCGCCGTCTCAAAGGCTTCACCCGATGGCACCCGTTCTCTCCCCCTCAAATACTCATAAGTGATTTCATCAGGATTGATGTAACCGCATCGAGCACCCCCTTCAATACTCATATTGCAGACCGTCATGCGCTCTTCCATGGTCATGCGCGAAATTGTGTCTCCCGAGTATTCATAGGCAAAGCCCACACCCCCATTGACACCAAGGACTCGAATCACGTGCAAGATCACGTCTTTGGCAGTCACGCCTTTTTTCAATGCGCCTTGGATGTTGATTTTCCTCACCTTCAGAGGGTCCATCGCCAACGTCTGGCTCGCCAAGACATCACGGACCTGCGATGTACCGATGCCGAGAGCGATACAGCCAAAGGCACCATGGGTTGCCGTGTGACTATCCCCACAACAAATGGTCATGCCGGGTTGGGTCAACCCGAGCTCGGGTCCAACCACATGCACAATGCCTTGAGAGCCGGTTTCCGGGGCGAAAAATTCAATCCCATGCTCTGCAGTCGATTGCTCAAGCACTTGCAGCATACGCTCGGCCATGTCATCCGCTAAGGGACGAGCTTGAGAATCGGTTGGAATAATATGATCAACCGTTGCAAACGTTCGCGTTGGGTAGGCCACCTTGAGCCCCTTATCTTTCAACATCCCGAACGCTTGAGGGCTAGTCACCTCATGAATCAAATGCAATGCCATAAAAACTTGGTACTGGCCGTTCTCAAGCTGGCCCACCACGTGACTATCCCAAACCTTTTGGTATAAGTTTTTACCCAACGCCTGCTACCCCGTGAAGAAAGGCGCCAAGTTTACCAGAACCCCAAGCGATGACCATGACGGCGAGAGGAACCCAAAGCCTATGCTGGAGCCGACTGATACGCGTCTTCATGCCCTTTTAGTCCCGGTGGAAACGCAGCGCCTCTTGTTGCGGCTACCATGCGCTGAGGATGCCGAGGCGCTCTATCGGACAGTGCGCGGAAGTCAACAAAGCCTGTCCCAATTTCTCAATTGGTGCACTCGTGATTATGCGCTCAAGGATGCCATCGCCTGGCTGCGGGATGCCGAGGCGGCGGCTCATGCCCACCAAGGCTTTCACTATCTGCTTTTCGAGCGATTGACGGGGGATCTCGTCGGCTGTTGCGGGCTGAGCGAAGTCGACCCGAGTGGCGCATGGAATCTTGGCTACTGGGTGCGAAAGCAATCTGAGGGGCGAGGCTATGCCAGTGAGGCGGTTCACGCGGTCCTGGCTAGGGCGAGACAAACGGGTGACATTGCCAAAGTGGAAATCCGTATGTTGCTCACCAACGACGCCAGTCAACGGGTCGCGATCAAATCGGGAGGCCGTTACGAGGGTGTTCGGGACCATGTGATTCTATTGCACGGGCAACACTGGCCCGCGTTGATTTATGCGCATGACTTCTCGACCTGAGCTCTCTTGAGGGTCCGAAGACGGATCACACCGGGCAGGCGATGACCCACTCCGATGCCGCGTAGTCGATGCCCTGCGGGCTCGCAAAGCACCCTGCGGGCTGGGCAACTTGGTCAAAACGCCCGGCACTCTCTGAATCAATTTCTGTTGGTATCGATTAGACGT